>NZ_NCJB01000254.1:0-3547 GCF_002282275.1 Polynucleobacter sp. 39-46-10
CATGTCTTCGGTAAGTCGCTCATACATCGGAGTATTGGTTGCAAGTTTGATGCAAGGTGCTGGCTTTGATCCAAACATGGAGCCACGTCCCGTAGTAAATGCAATCAAGTTTGCACCGCCAGCAATTTGACCCGTTGCTGACACTGGATCAAAACCAGGTGTATCCATAAACACAAAACCCTTAGCCGTTACTGGCTCTGCATACCGATACACTTCCATTAACGGTCCCGTTCCACCTTTCATGGATGAACCAAGTGATTTTTCAAAGATATTGGCTAGGCCGCCGATTTGATTTCCGGGGCTAACTTGTCCATTGATCTGAACATCGCGACCGACAGAATATTCATCCTTCCACCAGCGAATACGTTGAATTAATTTCTCACCAATAGCCTTGCTTGCTGCTCGGCGGGTCAGCGTGTGTTCAACACCATAAATCTCCGGCGTTTCAGAGAGAATGCCGGTGCCACCATGACGCGACAAAATATCAATCGCAGCGCCCAAGGCTGGGTTAGCAGTAATCGAAGAGAAACCATCCGAGCCACCACATTGCAAACCAACGCAAAGGTGGCTTGCAGAGACAGTTTGCCTTTTCACTTTATTGACTTCCGGGAGAAGTGCTTTTACAGCCTCAATTCCTGCTTCAATCGTTTTGCGTGTTCCACCAGTTTCTTGCATGATGAAAGTATGCAAAGTAGAGTTTTCTTGCAGGGCTTCTTGCTCCATTAATCCCTTGAGTTGATTTCGCTCACAACCCAAGCCAATGATCAGGGCGGCAGCGAGGTTAGGATGCTGCGCATATCCAGCCATGGTTCGGCGAAGCAGTTGCATAGGCTCGCCACTCATTTCCATTCCACAACCAATACCATGACTAAATGCAACCACCCCGTCGATATTGGGAAAATCTTTTAAGCGTTCGGGGGTAAACCACGCTGCAATTTTGTTCACGACGGTTGCAGAGCAATTCACAGTAGATAGAATGCCAATGAAATTGCGTGTACCTACTTTGCCATTGGCGCGCACGTAACCTTGAAAAGTCGCACGTTCAGTTTCTGGTAAGAGGGTAGTGGGTTTGTATTCGCTAGCATAGGCATAGTCGCGATCGAATTCACGAAACTCCGTGTTATGACTATGAACCATCGTGCCAGGCTCAATATCGGTATTGGCGAATCCTACGGTCACGTTGTATTTCAGAATAGCTTCGCCCTTGAGAATTTTCTTTGCTGCAATTTTGTAACCTGCTGGCACTTGACTGCGGCTCGTGAAATTCTCACTTGGGACTGCTTCACCAATTGCCACATCTACCCGGGCTACCACAATGTTGTCATTGGGATGGAGTCGAATAATAGGGCCTATTAGGCGCTTCTCTGAGATTTCAATCATGGAATTTCTTTGCTTATTTCAGGTTGTCGTTTAGATGCTGATCGTAAGACTCAAACGCCAAATTTCTAATGACTCAGGTCAAAGATAATGACTTCGGCATTTTTGCCATCACTGACGATTAGGCTACTTTCGTTTTCTATCAAGAGCGCGTCACCGGTAGACAGGGATATACCGTTGACCTGTAAAGAGCCTTTTACAAGGTGAGCATAGGCTTTACGTGCTGGATCGATCTCTAATTTCTGGGATTGGGATCCATCAAATAAGCCTACATATATTCGGGCATCGGAATGAATTTTGACCGCGTTACCTGCGCCATCGGGGGATGCTATTAAGCAAAGCTTGCCTTGCTTGTCCGAGATAGGGATAGATTTTTGCTCGTAACTTGGCTGAATTTCCATGATATTTGGTTGAATCCAAATTTGCAGGAAGTGAGTGGTCTGATCTTTAGCGTGATTGAATTCACTATGAGTGACCCCAGTTCCAGCGCTCATACGTTGAACATCGCCAGGTGGGATGCCTTTCACGTTTCCCATGCTGTCTTCGTGGGCCAATTCACCAGATAAAACATAGCTGATGATTTCCATATTGCGGTGGCTATGCTTACCAAAACCCATACCTGCCGCTACTCGATCCTCGTTAATTACTCTTAAATTGCCCCAGCCCATAAATTGGGGGTCATGGTAGCCAGCAAAAGAGAAGGAATGAAAGCTTTTAAGCCATCCGTGGTCTGCAAAGCCACGTTCTTGGGATTTTCTGAGGGCTAACATCTTGGCTCCTTTAAGAAAGCGAATATGCCTATTATCATTAGCTTTTGACATATTTGCTGATTGGCATTCCATGGGAAGTATCAAACAAGACATTAAAGAATCTGCCCTTGGTTTTACTGAGGCTGCCCAAGAAAGATGGAGAGATTTTGTCCAGTTTCTGAAAGAGACCTGGCCAATTCTTGCATTGCTTTTCGTTTTGCTGGCGGGTATTTGGCTATATGCTGATCCACCACCTCCGCGGCAAGTATTAATGGCTACCGGAACTGAGGGTGGTTCATATGAGTTAATGGCTAAAAAATATGTCGATTTTTTTGAGAAAAAAGGGATCAAGCTTGAGTTGGTAAAAACCAAAGGTGCTCAAGAAAATCTAAAGCGCCTTGCCGATCGTAAAGATCCCTTGCAAGCAGCGTTTGTTCAGGCTGGAACATTTAATCCAGACGGAATTGGTGGTATTGATTCACTGGGTGCGGTTGATTATGAGCCTATATGGTTTTTTTATCGTGGTCCAGAAATTAAGGCGGGTAATTTTAGAGACGCCAACGGTCAAATGAAATATTTCCTAAAGGGGAAAGTTTCAGTAGGTGCAGTTGGTAGTGGCACCCACTCTCAAGCTATGCGCTTGATTCAGGCATCCGGACTTCAGAAAGAAGCTCATTTCTTATATTTACCTAACCATGAGGCAGTAAATGCCCTTAAGAAGGGTGAGATTGATGGGGCATTTTTAGTTGATGGTTATCAATCAGAAAATGTTCAAGCATTACTGAGTGATCCACAAATTCATCTCGCCGGATTTGAGCGAGCCGAGGCATATACCCATCTCTTGCCTTACTTGCATATCTTAAAAGTGCCTATTGGTGGATTTAGTTTGCCCAGAAACAATCCTGATGCTGACATACAGTTGATATCAACAACAACCAATCTATTGATTGATGATCGCATGCATCCTGCACTTCAATTCCTATTTTTAGAAGCGGCGCATCAAATTAACGGCAAAGCTAATTTCTTTGCGCGGCGTGGTGAATTCCCTTTCTTTGGAGATTCTCACTTCCCAGAGAGTTCAGTTGCTGTGCATTATGAGAAAAATGGTTCGCCTTGGTTGATGACCTTTTTCCCATTTTGGTTAGCGGAGCTCATCAACCGTTTAGTTTTTGTATTCTTGCCCTTCTGTGCCATTGCTTATCCAGCCCTCATTAGTCTTCCTGGCTATCGGGATAAGCGGATGCGCCGCAAGATTAATTCTTTGTATGGGATTCTCAAAGGCTATGAGCAGGAGATGATTGAGGGTTTCTCATCAGGATCTGGTGATGAATATCTTAAAAAGCTGGATTTGTTGGAATATGAAGCGCTCCAATTAAAAGTTCCCAAGAGTATGGCTGGCGACTACTATACTTTGAGGACCA
>NZ_NCJB01000255.1:0-6267 GCF_002282275.1 Polynucleobacter sp. 39-46-10
TACTTGAAGTGTGCGATTGGTGTGCGATTGATTTTTACCCAAAAAATAGACAAAAAAAATGACTTGCGGTTAGCAAGTCATTGTTTCTACAACTAATTCTTGGTGGGTCGGGCGAGATTCGAACTCGCGACCAACGGATTAAAAGATTTCAAATTGCTATAAAACAGTTGCTTAGACATTAGCTTAAACCTGTCTAGAAAGTGGCGTGATATCGGCAGCTAGTCTAGTGGGTTCAATTGGCTTGAGGTGGAAATCAATTGGTGTCGACAGGAGTGTCACGAGACGTGACAGTGGTTTGTCGGGTAAACCGACATCTGGGAATGACTGCTGTCGGCCATTAGCCGTCGGTGAGCAGGGGATTGAAAATCCTTGTGTTGGTGCATCGATTCCGCCCCAGGCCACTAAGAATCTCTATAGCCCACTTGTTGGGCTATTTTCTTTTAAGGCTTAGCGGGACGTGGAATTTAATGATGTTAGGATTGGAAAGCAATAGATCTATTCATGTGGATGCCGCACACTATCAGATCCTTTTTTACATGCAATTGAATTCCGCGGACAATACTTCTGGTATTCCCAGCATACTCCTCCTGAGTTCTGTGATTTCACGTAAATTTTCAGCATATCAATTTTTACCTGTATTCATACGAAAGTTTTTCTCGAATTATTTAATGCATAGCGCTAGATAGCTGCATTTCAAGAGCTTAAAGAGGCCTTATTCTTCGACATAGTTCTATAGAGCTATTTCAATAACTCATGGTTACGTGGAGAATCAAAAAATCTAAAAACAAAAGAGCTTTTGAACTTTAGCTTACGGAGTTTCCCTGAATATGAAATATCAAGTTGATTTTGAGAAATTGGCCAACGCAATGGGTGATGGTGTTGTGATTTCAGATGCCAAAGGCGATATAGTTTTTTGGAATGCATCTGCAGAAAGAATTTTCGGATACTCGGCTAGCGAAGCTCTGGGTAAAAGTTTGGACATCATTACACCAGAGCGTTTTAGAGCGCGGCACTGGGACGGGTATAAAAAATCCATGGAGACGGGAACTACCCGCTACGGTTCTACCTTGCTCACCGTACCGGCCCTTCACAAAGAGGGGGGATCTTTATCAATTGCTTTCACAGTGGCAATGCTGACGGATGAAGATGGCAATGTAGGCGCTATTGCAGCGATTGTGAGGGATGATACGGAGCGCTTTCAGACAGATCGTGAACTCAAAAAGCGCATTGCAGAACTAGAGGCGAAGTCTTAATTAAAGTAGATATGACAAAAAAGACCATCCCTCTTTTTGCGCTAGGCTTTAGACCGTTTTATTTATTGGCGGCATTTTGGTCTGTAGTGGCTATTTTGGAATGGCTGATGGAGCTCAGTGGTTCTGGTATTCGAGGTATTGGTTCGATTCCTGGAATTCAGTGGCATGCCCATGAGATGATTTTTGGATTTGCAACAACAGTTGTCACTGGATTCTCGCTTACTGCTGTTAGATCATGGACGGGGCTCGAGACTCCCAAGGGTAGATCGTTAATGCTGCTATCAATCCTTTGGATTGCTGGACGACTTGGCCCGTTTTTTAGTTCGTATTTTGTAATTATTGACATTCTGTTTTTGCCGATCATCGCAATGATTATTGGTAAGTTGATATTACAAAGAAACATGGTGAGAAATCTATTCCTACCCCTGATTCTTAGTGTTTTGGGAGTATTGAATGGGCTGTTCTATATGTCTGCCTATGGGCATATGAGCATTGATAGTAATGCCCCTTTGATTTCATCATTATTTTTAATTGTGATGATCGAAATCATGATTGGTGGTCGAGTGATCCCAAGCTTTACCGCAAATGCTATTGTAGGATTAAAGCAGTTTCGCAATAAATCATTTGCAGCTCTTGCGGTGGCATTAAGTGCCGCATCCTTTTTGCTTTGGACACTTTTTCCAGTCAGCGTTATTACTGCTCTTATATGCATTCTGACCGGCATATTACAGTTCATTTTGCTGTTAGGCTGGAAGCCCTTGGCTGCACGATCCAAGCCATTCCATGGGAGCTTGCTGACTAAAAAGGCTGCTAAAGCCAATCATTAATAGACCTGTTAATGATATTAAAAAGGCAATAAGTAAATTTCGTGGCATCTTAAAATGAGAGTTGATACCAACTAATAATGCCGCCCAAAAAGGAATGCCGCCATTTACAAAAACCCCAGCATGTGCGCTTGGAGCGTACGAGAATCCGGAATATATAAAAAGACCGTATCCTAGTCCGCCAAATACTGCAAGTGCAAAATATTTTGGCCAATTTTTAAATGGAATCAGCCATAAGAAGGCTGGCAAAGTAAGGGCACCAGAAACTCCGAATCTAAGTGCGGCAAGATCATATGGGGTAAATTCAGTTTTAGCTCCAAGACGGGAGATTACATTGAATCCTGTCCAGCAAATAACAACGCCAAGGCTTGCTATTAGACCTTTGAGATATTCAGAATTAAATTTATTAATATCGTTCCTATGAGTCATATAGTTACATCTCTAAATTTTTAGTATGAACTGGGGGAATATGCCTCTTTCACCATTTCAATTGGCATTAACGCTGGCCTCAATTAATGGCCTCTTTAGGGTAGACGCCCTATATTTTATTTGTTATCCTTCCAGCAGGAAGTCAATCAACTTATCTATATATGGGCCAACAAAACTTACTTTTTTAAATGCGCTTACTTGTTAAGATTTTACGCTACTTTTACTTTTTTTGAATGGCTCTAGGAGGAACATGAAACTTCAATTCATTGGCTCGGGCGATGCTTTTGGCAGTGGTGGGCGATTTAATACTTGCTTTCATGTAACTGGCAGTCACATTAACTTTTTGATTGATTGCGGTGCTTCATCGCTAATAGCTTTAAAGAAAAATTTAATAAACTTGAATGATATTCAGACAATCTTCATCACCCATTTTCATGCTGATCATTTTGGTGGAATTCCCTTCTTTATTCTTGATTCGCAATTTTTTTCTAAACGACAAAAGCCCTTAACAATTGTTGGACCAAATGGCCTGGCTAATTGGTATAAAAAAGTAATGGAGGTTAGTTTTCCTGGATCATCTAAAACTAAACTCAAATTTGAATTTTCATTGGTTGAAATAAATGCTGGAGAAAAAATTAATATCGATAATGTCGTTGTGGAATCTTACCAAGCGCAGCATGGTATTTTAAATGGCCCATTCTTAAGCTATAGATTGACAGCCGGGGAGAAGGTGATCTCATATACTGGGGATACTGAATGGACGGATGATTTAATTCATGTGGGAAAAGAGGCGGATATTTTTATTGCAGAGGCATACTTTTTTGATAAATTGATTCCATACCATTTAAATTTAGCTTCTATTGTTCAAAATTTGCCTAAAATTAAACCAAAGCGGCTCATTCTTACTCATATGAGTGATGATATGTTGGGTATGCTTAAAGAGATTAAGCACGAGGTTGCTTTTGATGGGATGAATGTTTTTATCTAATATTTCATAACTAACAAAAATGGAGCTTTAAATTTCTGAGTAACTCATGTTTTCTTAAAAAAAATATTTTAGAAAATTGAGCCAATAACTTTGTGTTTAGGGGGCGATCACTATTTATGCTTAGTATGGCCACAGATTTTTAATACAAATATTTACATTGATTCCCTTGCCTGGAATTGCAATTTTCCATCCTTTCTTTATTGCAGCCAACCTTGTTTTCTGAATAGATAATCAGAGGGTGTAGTTTGTCGGTTTACCCGACAAACATGGTGGTCGCCCAAGCTTCAATCTGAAGTTAAGCTACAAGTGTCTCGAAACACGACACTTGAATTGCAAAATCTTAGCCAACTTTTCTTTAAATCTAGTTCATCCCAATCTGCTGATGTAATTCACCTCCACCAAGGTTTAGTAAGTCTCTTTAAGCGATCGGGTAGCAATCAATGGCAATGTCGTTTTAAGCTACCTAATGATCAATGGAACTCCATGAGTACTGGACGTGCGGATCTTGAGGAGGCCAAGCAAGCTTCTATAGCTCTTTATGAGCAGACCATGGCTAAGATAAGCCAGGAATTAAGCTTCAAATCTAAGTCATTTCGGCAATTAGCCGTGGAAGAGTTGGCGGAACTCTCAAGGGCCTCGGCAGAGGGTAAAGGGAAGTCTGTTTATCGCGATTACACCTTCGTAATTAATAAGTATTTGATTCCATTCTTTGGTATCTATCAGTTAACTCAAATAACCCCGCAGTTAGTCCAAGAGTTTGAATCTTGGCGAGATAGTGAAATGGGACGCCATCCCATGGCCAGTACTAAGCGTACCCACAGCGCCGCCTATAACCGCATTGTTGAGAGGGCTCGCAATCAAGCATTGATTCCCAAAGATCTTGCCATTCCTTTATTAGATATTCAAGGTGCCCCAGGAGAAGCCAGGCCAGCCTTTAGCGAAATGGAGATCGCTCAATTATTAGCCTTTATGCCTAATTGGGAACAAACAGGGCATCGGGGTAGAACAAGGTCTATACGCCAGCTATGCCGCTCTTATGTGGAATTCTTGCTCTTTACTGGAGTGCGTACCGGCACAGAGACTATGCCGCTACGTTGGAAGCATTTGCAGTGGTATTACATTGGATCTCAAAAATACTTAAAGATCTGGGTATCTGGCAAAACAGGGCCCAGATACTTAATAGCCAAACATGCTGTGATTGAAACTCTTAACCGATTGATTGCTTTTCAAGGTTTGCTGTTTGAGGATTTAGCAGGGTTGTTAGAGTCGGGATATAACCGTAAGATCTTTGTTATGACTGATGGCAGCCAACCTTATAGCCTAAATGGCACTTTTGAGCGATTACTAAGAGACTGTAATTTGCTTAAAGATGTAGCGGGGCGCAATCGCAGTCTGTATAGTCTGCGCCATACCTATGCCACATTTGCTCTAGCTGAAGGGGTTGATATACACACCCTAGCTAGGCAAATGGGTACTTCTACTTTAATGATTGAGCGACATTACTCAAAACTCACCCCAATGATGGCGGCAGCAAAGTTGGCTTAAATCTCAAACTTCCCGATATGTAATTCCTCGCATAAAAGACTTTCAATATCCGCCCTTAGCTCAATCTGCTTTTGCCCATCAATAATGTCTGAAATGAGTTGAGGAAAATCGTCATTTGATATGTGCATGGAATCGGATAATGCTTGATAACGATCTCTGGATTTGGTGTAGTAGTAAAGCGCCTCGTTAAATAAGGCTTCCATTTCATGAAGATCAAGTAAGGCGCTTAGAGCTGCGCGAATGCATAAAGCTGAATTCTTGTTGATGAGCCAGTAGATAGAGCAATCCTTATCTGCCAGGCTAGTAGCAATAAATTCGACATGCTTTAGATTGCCGATGACCATATAGGAGCGATTTGGACCTGTAAAGTTGAGATATCCATCTAGTAGTTTGATGGCATCAAGCTCAGAATCAATTGTCCCAATTGGTTTTGAATACCCGCATATATAGATCTTCTGTGAAGATGAGCTGATCTTCTGAAAGTATTCTTGATCTATGCCATGGTCCGGGGCGTCAAAAACAAAGACTGTTCTAGGGTAGCGCATATCAATTCCTTTATAAGTACTAGCCGCGAGGGCTAGTACTGGTTTGGTGGTCAAGCAGCCATCAAGGGGTTAATGGGTTCTGGGGTAGGTGCCAGCTCAATAATTCCGCCAGGATTATTCGGTGGGTTACGAACAGATCTAACAAAGTCCTCAAGACGCTCTAAGAGCTTTCTATTGCTGGAGCTCACTTGCAGTTGCGTAGTGAGAATCTTGAGTAATTGATCATCTGGCAGAGCAATACCTTCTTGTTGCAAAATCCACTGTGCTCGGGAAAGCCAGTCTTTTGCTGTTACTGGAGGCACAGCCAAGCAATTACTACGATCACGCAAAGCGATATCCACTTGGTCGATGTAGTTCGTTGTAAAGATGAACTGGGTATGACCGATCATGTCATCGATTACATCTCTAAAAGCTATTGCTGCTTTAGGAGTGAAGTTAATCTCATTGGAAATGATGTAGTTACGTTTTTGATCATTGGTAGTAAATAGCTTGTAAAACATGGGTGGACCCCCAAAGACTTCAGTAACATCAGTGACCGAGCTAAATTCAACTGCTTTTAGGCGGGTAACTTCTGCTTTCTTGCCTTCGATGGCATCAGGTAATAAATTGGCAATGGTAGTTTTGCCAGTACCAACCCCGCCGTGAAGGATGAGGGGTTTTAAGTCCCGATCATTGATGTAGTC
>NZ_NCJB01000256.1:0-3522 GCF_002282275.1 Polynucleobacter sp. 39-46-10
GATTACCAAAAGGTAGTTGATCAATGCTACCTCTGCGATGTGTGCTACATGACTAAGTGTCCTTATGTCCCACCACATCCTTGGAATATTGACTTCCCTCATCTCATGCTGCGTGCAAAAGCTGTTAACTTTAAAGATGACAAGGCTACTTTCCGCGACAAACTTTTATCCTCTACAGATAAGCTCGGACACTTTGCTGGCATTCCGATCGTGACTCAAGCTGTCAATGCAGTGAACAGCACCGGCCTTGCACGCTTGGTGATGGAGGGTGCCTTAGGAGTAGATAAGAATGCTTGGATCCCTGAATACGCTCCGAAGACATTCCCGCAACTAGCACAAAAATCTGAAGATCTGCCTGTTGTAGATGGTGCCAAGACGCCTGGAAAAGTTGCTATCTATGCCACTTGCTATATCAATTACAACGAGCCAGGTATTGGGCAAGATCTCATTAAGATTTTGAAACACAATGCTATTCCTTATGAGTTGGTAGACAAGGAAGCCTGTTGTGGCATGCCAAAGCTGGAGCTAGGTGATTTGGAATCTGTTGCTGAAAACAAGGAAAAAAATATTCCAAAGTTGGCAAAGTTGGCGCGCGAAGGTTATGCCATCTTGACCCCAATCCCATCCTGCACTTTGATGTTCAAACAGGAATTGCCACTCATGTTCCCAGATTGCGATGATACGCAATTGGTGAAAGATGCTATGTGGGATCCGTTTGAGTACTTCATGGCTCGTAACTCCGATGGACTTTTAAAGAAAGACTTCAGTAAAGAGTTGGGCCATGTCAGCTATCACATGGCTTGTCACTCACGCGTACAAAACGTGGGTCAAAAAACTGCAGAAACTCTTAAGTTAGTTCCTGGAACTGAGGTCAATGTGGTTGAGCGTTGCTCAGGACACTCGGGTACTTGGGGTGTAAAGAAAGAGTTTCATGAAACAGCTATGAAGATTGGTAAGCCTGTGTTTAGAAGAATGGCTGAAGAAGAGCCTAACTACATTAGCTCTGACTGCCAACTTGCTGGTCATCATATTGAGCAGGGCATGGAGGAGTTGGGATTACCCAAATCAGAAATGGCCCACCCTTTAACCCTGCTTGCTAAGGCATACGGTCTTTAATTTATTAATAGGAATACAGCAGCATGAGAACAATTACTCGCGATAGTTTATTGAGCCTTGAGGCTTATCACAAGGAGCGTCCTGCTTTTCGTGAAAAGGCGATTAAAGAGCGCCGTCTAAGAACCGTTCATCTTGGAGATCACGTCACACTGATTTTCGAGAATGAGTTTTTAATGCGCTATCAAATTCAAGAGATGCTGCGCGTAGAAAAAACATTTGAGGAAGATGGCATTGAAGATGAGTTGAATGCCTATAACCCTCTAGTGCCAGGTGGATCAGATTTCAAAGCCACTATGATGATTGAATACCCTAATGAGGCGGATCGTAAAGTTGCACTTGCGAAGTTGGTGGGTATTGAGCATCAAATGTTTATCGAAGTTGAAGGTCAGCCACGTGTTTATGCAATTGCTGACGAAGACTTAGAGCGCTCAACCGCTAATAAAACCTCTGCAGTGCACTTTATGCGCTTTGATCTTACAAACGATATGAAGATGGCCTTAAAAGCGGGCGCTCAGATGATGGTGGGTTGCGATCATAAGGGTTACCCTATGCATGTTCAGACGCTGCCTCCAGAAACTTTAGCCTCACTCGTTTCTGATTTGAGTTAAACCAAGGAGCAGGTCTTACAGGTATTGAACACCTGGTAGGGCGCATTGGCGAATCACTTCAGCTAGCTCATTCATTGCGGCTGCCCGTGGAAAGTTCTTCCGCCAGACGAGGCAAACTCGTCTGGTTGGAATAGGGTCCTCAAATGGGATGTAACGAATGAGCTGATCCGAAGAGGCGGCATCAGATGCGGACGTTCTTGGTAGCACCGAAATTCCGATGCCGCTGGCTACCATCTGTCTAATGGTTTCCAATGATGAGCCTTCAAAGCTACGCTGCTCTCCAATGGTCGCACCAGAACCAAGGCGATTTAACTCTGGGCACACGCCAAGAACATGGTCTCTAAAACAGTGACCCGTGCCAAGTAATAAAGTATTTTGCTCTTTAAGCTCTCGATGCGGGATTGATGTTCGGTTTTCCCAAGGGTGGCCTTTGGGTACTGCGACTAAAAATGGCTCGTCATACAGGTCAATCTGGTTTAGTCCAGTGCTGGCAAAGGGCTCGGCTATCACGACACAATCTAAGGCCCCTTGACGCAAGACTTCTAATAGACGAACAGTGAAGTTCTCCTCTAAAAACAGCGGGGCATGGGGCAAGCGCTCTCGTGCAACCCTTACTAGGCTAGGCAACAAGTAGGGCGCGATAGTGTAGATGGCGCCAAGCCTCAGTGGACCTGACAGAGGATCTTGACCATGCTTTGCCAAGTGCTTTAAGGAGTTAGCCTCCTCAAGCACTCTCTGGGCTTGATCGACAATCAATGCGCCAAGACTAGTCATTGCAACTTCAGTATTAGTACGCTCAAAAATTTGCGTGTTGAGCTCTTCCTCTAATTTTCTGATGGCTACTGATAGGGTAGGCTGAGATACAAAGCAAGCATCAGCGGCCCTGCCAAAGTGGCGTTCTCGAGCAACTGCGACGATATAGCGAAGTTCTGTCAGGGTCATGCTTGTTCGGTCTGAATTAATTGTTCAAATGCGTTGATAAATGACTCAGGAGCTTGAGCCCCTTGGACGAGATATTGGTCGTTCAGAATTACTGAGGGTACAGAGTGAATTCCTGCACCAGTATATTGAGCCTCTTCTTCGCGTACTTCATTTGCGTATAGCCCGCTATCAAGAATCTGCTTTGCTTTATCTGGATCAAGGCCGGCCGTAATGACTGCATTGAGGAGGTTTTGTTGATCATCTAAATTGACTGCCAGGCAGAAATACGTCTTCAGTAATTCTGTTTTTAAACTTGCTTGCTTCTCAAGGCCATACTCTTTACCGGCCCAATGCAAAAGACGATGTGCATCGAAGGTGTTATAGACTCGCTTGCGACCCTCAGGGTGGAACTTAAAGCCAGCCTCAAGAGCGCGCTCTCTAATCTGGGCTTGGTTAGCATGCACTTGCTCTACGGTAAGGCCATACTTTTCAGTAAGATGCTCGATTGCATCCTGGCCGCCTAAGGGCATATTGGGATTAAGTTCGAAAGGTCGAAAGCGCACGTCAAAGTTTGCTTTATCACTGAATGCAGTGATAGCCTTATTGAGGTTACCTAAGCCTACGGCACACCATGGGCAGGCTATGTCCGATACAAAGTCAATTTTGATGGTGGGTTTCATAGAAACTATTCTATAGAAGCATTGGCATAAATGCTTGCCTCCAATGGACTAAGGAATTTAAGCTAGTTTCCGCCGGCAACGTCAATAAATGAGGCGCTTGTATAAGAGGATTCATCAGAGGCAAGCCAAACAATTGCAGAGGCTACTTCAGTTGCAGATCCACCTCTTTGCATGGGAATAAATTGCTTAACGCGCTC
>NZ_NCJB01000257.1:0-3510 GCF_002282275.1 Polynucleobacter sp. 39-46-10
CGATTGCACGACATTTTTCCAGTGGACAAATGGCGTTTAGTTTTGCAAGATAAAACAGCTTCAGGCTTCATTTTTGGTTACACCGTACATTCGATCGAACTATTTGCTTCTCGTAGTTGGTTGGTCGCCTTTTTTGCTTTCTGTGCAATCACGACTGGCGACTCTTTTCTCTTAACCGCTACCACCCTTGCTGGTGTCATTAATTTTTTTGGTGTTCCAGCATCCATTGCCGGAAATGAGATTGCCTTGAGAATAGGGCGTCAAAAATGGATTTTCATTGTCATGCTGACTAGTGCAGCATTTGGCATGGCGCTGGCTTTATCAACCGGACAATCTTGGTGGTTAATTATTGCATTGGCCACGGGGCACGCGATTTTTATTATGGCTGACTCTGCCACTTTAACTGCGGGTTTGGTGGTGAGCGCGCAAGAAAATATTAAAGGTGCTGCAATGGGTCTCCATTCTTTAATGGGCTTTGGCGGCGGCCTGTTAGGCCCGGCGATTTTTGGATTTGTGCTTGATCTAGCAGGCTCACGTAGCTCACAAATTGCTTGGGTTTGGGCATATTTCGCCATAGTGATCTGGGGTGTTCTATTTGTTCTATATGAACGCCGTAATGGCTGGGTAAGCAAGTCTCTCACTCGCAATTAATAATGCACATATGAGCACTAGTATGCCAAGCAATAGCTGTTATCACTGCGGAAGTTTTATTCTTCCAGGCGACTCTTATGAGATTGAGTTGGGTGGCGTCAATAGAAAATTCTGTTGCGCTGGTTGCATGGCAATTGCGCAAACTATTCATGGCGAAGGTTTGGAAGTGTTCTATGCACGTCGTGCACAGTCAAGTGATAAGCCTGCTGCTTACCTTGCTTCAAATGAAATTCCTGACAACCTAGCTCCTTACGATGATCCTTCTTTGCTTGGTCGATACACTCGGCCCAGTGGTGAGGACGGTAATCTAGAAACCACTTTACGACTTGAGAAGATTCGCTGTGCTGCTTGTGTGTGGTTATGTGAGCAACATCTCAGGCGTATTCCTGGCGTGAAAGATGTGCAGATTAATTATGTAAGTCAAAAGGTTAAGGCAGAGTTTTCTCCTGGGCAAACTAGCTTAGCTCGCTTATTATTTGAGGTAGAGCGTATTGGTTACGAGGCGTGGCCATTCGAGCCTTCCCTGTCAATTGAAAAATCCAAGAAAGAACGTCGTCAACTGCTGACGAGACTTGGAGTTGCTTTATTGGGCATGATGCAAGTCATGATGTATGCCTGGCCAACATACGTAGGTGATAGCGATATTACCGCTGAGTATGACCTCTTACTGGGTTGGACTAGTTGGGCTCTCACTGTTCCAGTGATGGTGTATTCAGCTGGTCCGATTTTTCAGGCTGCATGGCGAAGTGTTGCCTCATTTCGTCAGACGCATATGTTGGGTATGGATGTTCCTATTGCCCTAGCTTTAGCTCTAGCATTTTCTGCTGGTACCGTGAATCTTGCTACCGGTTCAGGCCAAGGATACTTTGACTCCATTACTATGTTTGTTGCCTTTATTTTGGCAGCACGTTATGTGGAGTTATTGGCTCGTCAAGATGCGCAGGGTGGGGCGGAGGCTTTAGCAAAACAATTGCCTGCTACTTGCGAGCGAGTGCCGAACTATCCAGAGTCTCAGAGGGTAGAAATTGTTCCGGTCATTAATTGCAACCCTGGTGAGGTTCTTCGTGTTCCACCTGGTGATGTGGTCCCAGCAGATGGTATTTTGATTGAGTGTGAGAGCGCTTTAGATGAGTCACTGCTGACTGGCGAATCAAAACCAATTGATAAAAAGATTGGTGATCGTGTATATGCAGGTACGCATAACATTCTGAACCCTATGCTCATGAGAATTGATGCGGTTGGTCAATCTACTCGTATCGCTGGCATTGCCTCATTACTGGATCAAGCGCTACAAGCTAAGCCCCTCATGGTGAGTCTGGCAGAAAAGTGGGCTGGATATTTTGTTGGTTTTTTATTAATCGCTGCATTTCTGTCTTCAGCCATTTGGTGGTATGTCGATCCCAGCAGAGCGTGGACAGTTTTAGTTTCGGTGCTGGTTGCCAGTTGTCCATGCGCTTTATCGCTTGCCGTTCCAACAGCCATGGCTGCAGCCCAAGGTGCCGTAACTAAGTTGGGCTTATTAATTGTGCGCGGCCATGTCCTAGAAGGCTTAGTCAAGGCTACTGACTTGGTATTGGACAAGACTGGCACCCTCACCATGGGGCAGCCAGAATTAAAAGAGGTGTTGATTGCTCGTGCAGAGTTTTCTAGAGCAGATGTCCTTAGTATTGCTGCAGCAATGGAAGCTGGTCAAAAACATCCTCTAGCACTTTCTTTATTACGTGCAGCTGAAACTGAAAATTGCCCACTGAAAAACTTACCTGAGCCTGTTACCAATCAATTAGGTAAAGGCCTGAGCTCAGGGGTTTATAGGCTAGGAAGTGCAGTTTGGGTTGGCGCTCAACAGATTGAGCAAGAGGGGCAGTATGGCCAAGTGCATCTGGCTGATGACAAAGGATTGATTGCGAGCTTTTTATTCTTAGATACTCCGAGAGCGGGGCTCGAGAAATTGTTGGCTGCTGCAAAATCGCGCAAGATCACCGTGCATTTAGTTTCTGGAGATGATCCTACGACTGTATCGTGGTGGGCGCATCATGTTGGGATTGACCGTTTCAAGGGTGCCTGCTCGCCAGAGGATAAGTATCACTACATTGAGCGCTTGCAAAAGGAAGGCCATTTTGTTTGGGCGATTGGCGATGGCATTAACGATGCACCTCTACTAGCAAAAGCCGATGTTTCGATTGCAGTTGGGGCGGGGGCGCCACTCGTTAATGCTGGAGCAGATGCGATTTTGACGGCGAGCTCCTTAGCTCCTCTAGCTAAGTCTATATTGCTGGCAGATAAAACCCAGATGATCATTAAAGAAAACTTGATTTGGGCCCTGGTTTACAACCTCTTGGCTATTCCAGTGGCCATGATGGGTTGGGTCAACCCTTGGATTGCAGGCATCGGCATGTCTCTATCTTCTTTGGCAGTCACATTAAATGCCTGGCGACTCAGAAAGGCCTAGACTAGAGGGATGGAAAGCCTTTTTCTCTTGATCCCCATCTCCCTGCTTGTAATCGGTCTTTTGGCCTGGATTTTCTTTTGGTCTGTGAAAGCGGGTCAGTTTGATGACTTGGAGGGGCCAGGTGAGGCGATTTTGATGGATGACGATACACCTAAATCCAAAAATGTTAGTGATAACTAACTAAAAAATCTTTATTTATTAGCTAGTTAGGAATTACGCCTCAATACAGAAGTTTCTACGTATCGTAAATGCAGGCATCCTTTTTGACATAGATCAAAACACCTCATGCGGCTTACTTCGATAATTGCCGAAGTCTATTTGAATTATGTCGCTGTTTGGTCACCAAAAAGGAGAAACCATGGGACTTACCGTGGGGAACAATCAAGATACCTTCAATTACAAGGTAGTCA
>NZ_NCJB01000258.1:0-3498 GCF_002282275.1 Polynucleobacter sp. 39-46-10
ACTCCCCCTGAGTAGTGAATCAGGGATGGGCAGAATGGATTTTATGGAGCATGCTGGCAACCGCTGGTGGCCTATTTTTGGGGCTGTTTTTTTGGTCTCAGCCATTAAACGTCAGCAAGGTATCCGGCTCATTGGCCAGGTTCAGGGTTTACGGCTCCCAGCAATCTCCCAATTAAGTCCGGCAACTGAAAGTAGACAGAACTTAGCTAATAACCAAGACAAAGTAAATTAACGGCATGCCTCAAACCAAAACCCTGCCCCATATCGTGATTTATACCGATGGCGCCTGCAAAGGCAATCCTGGCCCGGGCGGCTGGGGCGCAGTTTTACGCTCAGGGGCTCATGAGAAGCATTTGCATGGTGGGGCTGAGCACACTACCAATAACCGCATGGAAATTAGCGCCGTTATTCATGCGCTACGAGCCCTCAAGCAAACTAGCTCCGTAGAGCTTTGGACAGACTCTCAGTACGTCCAAAAAGGTGTCACTGAGTGGCTCGAGGGTTGGAAGAAAAGAGGCTGGAAGACGGCCAGCAAAGATCCAGTCAAGAATGCGGATTTATGGCAAGAGTTGGATGCTCTCATCCCTGAACACAAGATCTCCTGGCATTGGGTACGTGGACACAACGGCCACCCTGGAAATGAGTTGGCTGACTTACTAGCCAATCGGGGTGTTGAGGAATTTTTACCTTAGGCCAAAGCATTGCCCCCAAGCCCGTTTTTACTGGTCTTGTGAGAGAATGAAAAGATATAAATTGGCTCCAAAAAGAGCCTCAAATCCATATAAATCCAAGAAAATTCGAGAACGTGTCCAAAATAGAATCAGCGCTAGATAAAACAGTTGCCAAATTGCCATTACTCAAAAACTGGGTCATGGCGCGCTTGTGCAAAGTGTGGCACAAAATCTCCCCTACATTCTCGTTAAAGCAAAAATTGGATTACCCCACTGGCAAAGCTTTGGTATTGCAGTACAAGTGGCGTATTGTGATTGTGGCGCTCATCTTATTTGCTGGCTCAAAGGCTTACGACTACTTTTTCCCACCTAGCGGCAAAGCTGGTGCGGTTCAAACTATCACCAGCATGGTGACCGAAAAGAAAGATATTCCACTTGTCATTGAAGCTACCGGAACAATTGTTTCCAATAGCATTGTGGATATCCGCCCAATGGTCACCAATAAAGTTGACAAGATTCATATTAAAGATGGGCAAGACGTCAAAGCGGGTGAACTCTTATTTACCCTCGATAATCGAACTGACACGGCTAACTATGAAAAGCTCAAAGCCTTAGCTGATGATGCTCAAAAACAATACTTACGTGCCAAGGAGCTCGTTACTAAGAACTTCATTTCAAAAGCAGGATTAGAAACTGCATTAGCCAATGCAAAGTCAGCCCAAGCAGCTGCAGAGACTGCTCGCGTTCAACTTTCTTTCGACTTTATTCGTTCCCCCATTGATGGAAAGGCCGGCATCATCAATGTTTTCCCAGGGACCCTGGTGCAGGCTAGCAATACAGTGATCAGTGCAACCAACGCCTCTTCGACCTCCACCACCAGCTCAATGGTCACAATTACACAACTTAATCCAATTAATGTTCAGTTTGTGATTCCAGAAAAAGATATTCCCATTCTTTTAGAAAGCAAACAGAGTGGTACACCTATGAAAGTACAGGTGACAGTTGGTAACAATACTCAACGAGTTTTCAACGGTGAAGTGTTGGTGGTCGATAACCAAATTGATCCTCAAATAGCAGCAGTTCGCGTCAAAGCGCAAATACCAAATGAGAAGTACGAGTTGCTACCTGGTCAATTTGCGCGTGTGTCCTTAAATGCGAATACATTAAAAGATGTCATTGCCATTCCATCTGAAGCGATCGTCATGAATCCTAAAGGACGCTTAGTCTATATTGTGGATAAGGATGGCAAGGTAGCAGCCAAACCCATTACCGTGAGCTATGAATACCAAGGCACTTCGGTTGTCAACGGCCTAGAAGCTGGTCAACGAATTGTCGTGGAAGGCAAACAAAATTTGCGGACAGGAAGCAAAGTGCGCGAAGCCAAGCCTGCCAACACTCCTGCAGCCCAAGCAAAATGACGCTCTCAGAATTATGTATTAGAAGGCCGGTCATGACGGTTTTGCTCTCGCTAGCTACCGTTATCGCTGGAAGCGTCGCTTATTTTAAGATTCCTGTTGCCGCCCTACCCAGCTTCAATACGCCGATTATTTCGGTTACAGCAAGTCTACCGGGCGCATCACCCGAGAACATGGCTTCAGCTGTAGCGCTGCCTTTAGAAAAAGAGTTTTCTACTATCGATGGCATCAAAATCATTAGTTCAAGTAGCACCTTAGGCGCTACCAGCGTTACCCTTGAGTTTAATAATGATCGCGATATTGATAAGGCATCTGTTGATGTTCAAGCAGCTTTATTACGAGCTCAAAGACGTCTACCTATTGAGATGACGATTCCACCGTCGTATCGCAAAATCAATCCAGCGGATACCCCAGTCATCATTATCAGGATGAGCTCACCATCCATCAGCCTATCGGAGATTAATGATTACGCTGAAAATTTGATGGCACCTAATCTATCCACCATCAGCGGCGTTTCACAAGTAAATGTCTATGGCGCCAAACGATATGCGATTCGTGTTAGCGCTCAACCGGATGCGTTAGGCAATCGCAATATCACCATGGATGAGTTGGCTGCTGCCATTAATAAAGCCAATACCAATAGTCCTATCGGCACGCTAGATGGCCCACGACAGTTGATTACGATCTATGCAAATCCGCAACTCGTTAAAGCTGAAGAATTTGGCAATCTGATCGTTGCGCAACGCAATGGCTTCCCGGTCTATCTCAAAGATGTTGCTGTCGTTGAAGAGAGTTATGAGGACGTTAAAACCTTTGCGACCGCTAAAGGTGAGCGCTCAATTGCAATGGGGGTGATGCGCCAGCCTAATGCAAACACAGTAGAAGTTGTGAACGAGATTAAGCGCTTGCTCCCCACTCTCAAAGCACAGTTACCTGAATCAATTCAGCTCAGCCTCATTAATGATCGCTCAACGTCTATTATCGAGTCGATCCACGATGTCAATCTCACGCTGATACTGACAATTGCATTGGTTGTACTTGTCATCTTCTTATTTCTCAAGAATATTGCGGCTACCGTCATCCCCTCGATTAGCTTGCCGATTTCTCTCATTGGCGCTTTTTTTGTCTTTTATTTTATGGGGTATAGCCTAGACAATATTTCACTCTTAGGCATTACTCTGGCGGTTGGATTGGTAGTTGATGATGCGATTGTGGTTCTAGAAAACATCATGCGCTATATCGAAGGTGGTATGAGTCCATTAAAGGCTGCGCTGAAGGGAAGTAAAGAGGTTGGATTCACGATTGTCTCCATCTCACTCTCTCTTGTTGCTGTATTTATTCCGCTCTTTTTTATGGAAGGACCTATCGGACTTCTGTTTAGAGAATTTGCAGTTGTTGTCACCCTCTCGATT
>NZ_NCJB01000013.1:0-26544 GCF_002282275.1 Polynucleobacter sp. 39-46-10
AGCTTCTTGGCGTGCCGCTTTGGCCGTTCGCGATGCCGGACCGCCGGCAATGTTGCGCAGTGTGCGCCCTAATATCGTGCAATCTATCCGTGCTTTCCGCACTCCTGACCTTCAGGAAGCGGCTACTGAGCTTGGCCAGCATTTCATTTATGCTAATTGTGCAAATGCTATGACTAAAGGCGAAGTGTTGGAAGCGATTGCAATTGCTTACACATTTACCAAGCAGCAGGCGAAGAATTTCGATCCTTTATTGGATGCTTTAACAACGACTGTAGATAAATCAGGCCCACAGCCAGGATTTGTAGTGGTACTCGAAGGTCTGCCTTGTACTCAGAAGTTTGATAAAGAAGCACGCGAAACTCTATTGGACGTATTCCGTGATGCTGTGGACTTCTGGTCTGAGCGTCGCACACCGTACCGCGTGTTTTACTCTTTTGCTTAATAACTCGTTTTAACTAACTTAGCAGTAAGGTAGTTAAACAGCATAAATCGTCTCTATTTGAGGCGATTTTGCATTTCTAGATCCCAAATACTGTGAACAGCACTAATTGCCACAATTCCAGCAGTCTCAGTTCGCAATACCCGATCCCCTAGAGAAACAATCTGATATCCAGTAGCTTGCGCTTGCGCCTCTTCCTCTGGAGAATGTCCACCCTCGGGCCCAATCATCAAAATAACATCCTGCGGTGGACTTTCAATTAATACTGAATACAAGCTTTTATCAGTATCTGGGCTTAAAAGTAGTTTAAGTTCAGCTTTTTGTGGCTTCTGTAGATAACTTTCAAAACTTTGTATCGGTTCTACTGTAGCTAAGACCGTACGATCACATTGCTCGCAGGCTGCCTGAACAATGCCCTCCCAGTGCAAAAGGCGTTTTTGAGCTCGCTCAGCATCACTAGAACGGGTCAATTTAATCACTGAGCGCTCACACTGGAGCGGTGCAATGACTTGAGCACCGGTCTCTATGGCCTTTTCAACGATCCAATCCATCTTGTCGCCACCAGCCAGACCTTGAGCCAAGGTAATGGCGTAGGGGCTCTCACGATGGGTATCTTGGCGAATATCGCTCAACTCTGCTTCCCCAGATTTATTACTCAGGGAAAGGAGTTTGGCCTTTGCAACCTGGCCATTGCCATCAAAGATGGGAAAGAATTCACCGACTTGGATACGACGGACGCGCAAGTGATGTGCAAGCTCAGGGGTGAGGGTATTTGGCTTTTGGTTTTCCCATGGGCCGGGAAGATAAAATTGAGGCATTACTGAAATATAGCCAATTAATTTCCTAGAGACCCAATTTACGATGTCAAACCTTCAAATTCGTATGGCAAACGCCATTCGTGCTTTATCTATGGATGCAGTTCAACAAGCCAATTCCGGTCACCCTGGAATGCCAATGGGTATGGCTGATATTGCTGTCGGTCTTTGGAATGAGCATTTGCAACATAACCCAACAGATCCGCATTGGATGAATCGCGATCGTTTTGTTTTATCAAATGGTCACGGCTCGATGTTGTTGTATTCCTTATTGCATCTGACTGGTTATGACTTGCCGATGAGTGAGTTGAAAAATTTCCGTCAATTGCACAGTAAAACTGCTGGCCATCCGGAATACGGAATTACTCCCGGTGTAGAAACTACTACTGGTCCATTAGGCCAGGGGATTTCAAATGCAGTTGGCATGGCATTGGCTGAAAAATTATTAGCAGAAGAATTTAATCGCCCTGGTCATGACATTGTTGATCACTACACCTATGTATTTTTAGGTGATGGCTGTTTGATGGAAGGTATCAGTCATGAAGTCTGTTCATTGGCCGGCACACTCAAACTCAATAAACTGATTGCACTGTGGGATGACAATGGCATCTCGATTGATGGCAAAGTAGTTTCTTGGTTTAACGAAGATACGCCAAAGCGTTTTGAGGCTTACGGTTGGAATGTTCTGCGCGATGTGGATGGCCATGATGCAGAGGCTGTGTCTAGCGCAATCGCCAAAGCGAAGAAGAGTGACAAGCCAACATTAATTTGTTGTAAGACGGCAATCGGTCAAGGCTCTCCCAATATGGCTGGTAGCGATAAGGTGCATGGCTCCCCATTGGGCGCAGCTGAAATTGCTGCAACCCGTGTTGCATTGAACTGGCCGTATGCCCCGTTTGAAATTCCGAAAGATATTTATGATGCTTGGGATTTCAAGAAACGTGGCCAAGCTGCTGAGCATGAGTGGAATAAAGAATTTCAAGCCTACAAAAATAAATATCCAGAACTGGCTTCTGAATTACAGCGCCGTATGCAAGGTGATTTATCTAAAGACTTCTCCAAAACTTTAGATGCTTATTTAAAAACTTGCGAAACCAAAGCAGAAACGATTGCTACTCGCAAGGCGAGTCAAAATGCCATCGAGGCTTTAGCTCCAGCATTACCAGAGTTCATGGGCGGCTCTGCCGATTTAACAGGCTCCAACTTAACTAACTGGTCTTCATGCAAGGCTGTACGTGCTGACCAATGGGGTAATCACATCAACTATGGTGTTCGTGAATTTGGCATGAGCGCCATCATGAACGGTATCGCTTTGCATGGTGGATATATCCCATTCGGTGGAACCTTCTTAACTTTTTCTGACTACAGTCGCAATGCCTTGCGTATGGCTGCATTGATGAAATTACGTAGCATCTTTGTCTTTACGCATGACTCTATTGGTTTGGGTGAGGACGGCCCAACCCATCAGTCTGTTGAGCATGTAGCGAGCTTGCGCCTCATTCCGAATTTGATGGTTTGGCGCCCATGTGACACCACTGAGAGTGCCGTTGCATGGGGTGCTGCGATTGAACGCAAGCATGGCCCAAGCGCGTTGATCTTCAGTCGACAAAACTGCCCATTTGTGTCGCGTAATAGTCAGCAAGTAAAAGATATTGCACGTGGCGGATATGTTTTACGTGATCCAAAAAAATCCAAGATTGATGCAGTGATTATCGCTACCGGCTCTGAGATTGCCCTGGCATTACAAACGGCAGAACGTTTGGAGGGCGATGGTTTAGGTATTCGTGTTGTTTCTATTCCTTCAACCACAGTCTTTGATCAACAAGATGCTGCTTACAAAGCAAATGTATTGCCGGCTGATATTCCACGCATTGCTGTTGAGGCGGGTGTGAGTGATTTCTGGTGGAAGTATGGTTGTGCAGCAGTGCATGGCGTTGATACCTTTGGTGAATCTGCGCCAGCACCTGTGCTCTATGAATACTTTGGCTTGACTGTGGATCAGATCTCAAAAACAGTGAAGCAATGCATCGCAAAGAAATAGAAAAAATCAGAAGCAAGGTATTTATTTAAGAATTCAAAATGAGCAAGGGGAATTAAATGACAATTCGTGTCGCAATTAATGGTTATGGTCGTATTGGTCGTATGGTCTTGCGTGCTTTGTATGAAGATCAAGTGAATGGCAAGCCAAGACGTGATATCAAGATCGTGGCAATTAACGCGATGGGTGATATCGATATCAATGCGCACCTGACGCAATATGATTCTGCGCATGGCCGTTTTCCTGCTGAAGTAAAAGTAGATGGTGATTGCATGGTGGTCAATGGCGATCGCATCAAGATGTTCTCTACTCGTAATCCTTTGGAAACTCCTTGGGGTGAGTTGGGTGTGGATTTAGTGCTTGAGTGCTCAGGTAAGTTCACTTCCAAAGAAAAAGCCATGGTGCATATTTCTCAAGGTGCGAAGAAGGTATTGATCTCTGCTCCAGGTGAAAAAGACGTAGATGCAACAATTGTTTACGGTGTAAATCAGCAAGTTCTCAAGCCAAGCGATGTCGTGGTCTCTAATGCAAGTTGCACCACGAACTGTCTAGCTCCATTGGTTAAGCCACTGCTAGAAAAGATTGGTATCGAGTCTGGCTTGATGACCACGATTCATGCATTTACAAATGATCAGGTGCTGACCGACGTGTATCACAAGGATATGCGCCGTGCGCGTTCTGCTGTGACCAGCATGATTCCAACGAAGACAGGTGCTGCAAAAGCAGTTGGCTTGGTATTGCCAGCTTTAGCAGGGCGCTTTGATGGTTTTGCAATGCGCGTGCCCGTCATTAACGTTTCTGTTGTGGATTTAACGTTTATGGCTAGCCGTGCTACGAGTGTGGATGAGATCAACTCGATTCTCAAGACAGCAAGCGAAGGTGAATTGAAGGGTATTTTGGGTTTCAATACCCTGCCTTTGGTTTCCATCGACTTCAATCACGATCCACGCCCAAGTATTTATGACGCTTCCCAGACTCGCGTTTCATCGGATGGTAAGTTGGTCAAAGTGTTGGCTTGGTATGACAACGAGTGGGGTTATTCAGTCCAAATGCTCAATGCCGCTGAAGCGCTGATGGCTGTAAAGTAAGTAGTTAAGTAGGTTTTTAAGGCTAAAAGTTCTTAAAATCTTCATTTCGATGTAAAAAGATCTCAATTGAGGTCTTTTTACGTTATCTGATCTTATCTACCTAAATTAGGGCTTTGGCTTATTGCGGCAATTCTTCTTTTGGCAGTGGCCGTACATCGCTAAAGAGTGCTCTTGAAGCTTAAAACCCAGGTTTTTGGCTATATCACGCTGCCTTTTCTCGATTGCCTCATCAACAAACTCCTCAACATGACCACAGTCTAGGCAGACCAAGTGGTCATGGTGCTGACCCTCGTTTAGCTCATAAATAGCCCTGCCATCACCTTTGCTGGACTCGAAATGACTGCGGAGTAAGAGGCCTGCTTGCTCAAACTGGGTTAGCACCCGATAAACTGTAGCCAAACCAATTTCTTTATCTTCCTTGGCTAAGGCCATAAAGACATCTTCAGCGCTAAAGTGAGTGCCGCCATTTTGATGAAAAAAGTCCAAGATTTTCATGCGTGGACCAGTCGCCTTAAGGCCAATGTCGCGTAAATCTGCCGGAGTTGGGTTTTGGTTCATATTCATGGGTTTGGGAGCTAAAATCAATGTCTTAATGATACGGCCTGCCATGCAAAATTGCCCTCAACTTTTTACCCGTCTATTGAACTCCATTTTTGGGGTTTTTGACCTCGCTCGGACGGGATTAATCATTGCTGCAGTGAGTTCAGTAATGATCGCTACAGGCTGCACCAGTGCCGTTGATGACACGCAACGCGCGTGGATGAATAAAGTCTTTAGACCATATGTTCCTGATGTGGTGCAGGGCAACTTTATTTCAAGTGAGCAATATGCCAAGTTAAAAGAGGGTCAGAGTCGCGAGCAAGTTCGTCAGATTCTGGGTACACCTTTGCTAGCTAGTTATTTCCACGCCAATCGCTGGGATTACGTTTTCGAATTCAAACGCTCCGGCCAAGTGATGGGAAAAGAGCGTCGCGTTAGCGTTTTTTTTGAAGGCGATAAGTTGGTCAAATTTCAAGGCGATGCCTTGCCAACAGAGGTTGAGTTGGTTGCTGAGATTGATGGCTATGCAAAAACCAAACGCTCATTCTGGGATGTGATGACTGGATCTAATAAGCCTCCCGTGACACCACTATTGCAGCAACCTGAATTACTAGTACCCAGTCCAACAGATAATTTGCCGGCCGGCGCACCCGTCCCTGTGGCTCCCGCTAGTAGTTCTTTCTGGGACTTTTTTAGCTTTTCAAAAAAATCGCCAGACGCTCAGCCTGTGCCTCAACAGTTAGGCCCTGGCGCCCTCAACGTTCCGCAGGCTAGTGAAGTTAAATAAAGATAAAGTTGTATTGATGTCGAATGATTTTTTTCGACAACCTTGAATAAGAAACGAAGATACAAATGATGAAAATCGCAATTGCTGGTGCAACCGGCCGCATGGGAAAAATGTTGATCGAGGCTGTACTCAATTGCACGGATGCTGAGCTTGTTGGTGCACTTGAGCATGAGTCCTGCCCTTTGCTAGGTGCAGATGCTGGTGCATTTTTAGGAAAGAAAACTGGCGTAGTAATTACATCGGATATTGCGAAAGCCTTGAGTGGCGCTGAGTTTTTAATTGATTTCACACGCCCGGAAGGCACGATGGCTCACTTGGCTGTGGCGCAAGAGACGGGCAGCAAAATGATTATCGGTACTACCGGTCTGAGTCCAGAACAAATTGGTAGCCTGAAGAAAGCTTCTGCAAATTTGGCAATCGTATTTGCTCCAAACATGAGTGTGGGCGTCAATGCGACATTTAAGTTGCTAGAGATTGCTGCCAAGATGTTGAACGAAGGTTACGACATTGAAATCGTTGAAGCTCATCATCGTCATAAGGTAGATGCTCCATCAGGTACCGCACTCAGAATGGGTGAAGTAATTGCTGATGCGCTTGGTGAGAAATTAGACGATGTTGCGGTGTATGCCCGCGAAGGTCATACGGGTGAGCGTAAAGCAGGCTCGATTGGTTTTGCCACTATTCGTGGTGGAGATATTGTGGGTGATCACACTGTCTTGTTTGCAGGTGAGGGCGAGCGCATTGAGATTAGCCATAAGTCTTCAAGCCGTCAGTCTTATGCGCAAGGTTCGTTGCGCGCTGCGCGTTTCTTGCAAGGACAAAACTCTGGTTTGTATGACATGCAAGATGTTCTTGGCCTGCGTAAGTAAGTGAAGTAAATCGGCGAACTAAATCAGAATAGAAGAAAAGAGTTGTATTGAATGAGTAAGGATTACGATTACCGCAGTATTGAGGCTGCAGCACGCGCTGATTGGGAAAGCGCACAAGCCTATCAAGTTACTGAGAGCGCAGTAGATGCTTCCGGTAAGCCAAGACCAAAATACTACGCCTGCTCTATGCTGCCTTATCCATCCGGTAAGTTGCATATGGGTCACGTTCGTAACTACACCATCAATGATGTGATGGCGCGTCAGTTGCGCATGCAGGGCTATAACGTACTCATGCCAATGGGTTGGGATGCATTTGGTATGCCCGCTGAAAATGCAGCGATTCAGAATAAAGTGCCGCCAGCTAAGTGGACCTACGACAACATTGCTTATATGAAAAAGCAAATGGCGGCGATGGGCCTGGCAATTGACTGGTCGCGCGAAGTGGCTACTTGTAGTCCAGACTACTACCGCTGGAACCAATGGCTCTTTTTAAAGATGCTTGAAAAGGGTATTGCTTATCGCAAAACCCAAGTCGTCAATTGGGATCCAATCGATCAAACCGTCTTGGCAAATGAGCAGGTCATTGATGGGCGCGGCTGGCGCTCAGGCGCTTTGGTAGAAAAGCGTGAAATTCCAGGCTACTACTTCAATATCACCGCTTATGCAGAGCAGCTACTTTCCGGCTTGGATGGCTTAGGCTGGCCTGAGCGCGTCAAGACTATGCAGCAGAATTGGATTGGCAAAAGTCGTGGCGTGCGTTTTGCATTCAAGCACGAGATTGCTGATGCGCATGGTAATTTTGTTCAAGATGGTCAGTTGTATGTATTTACGACGCGTGCTGACACCATTATGGGTGTTACTTTCTGCGCAGTCGCTGCAGAGCATCCATTGACAACATTGGCGGCCGCCAATAATCCTGAGTTAGCTGCATTTATCGAGAAATGCAAAACAGGTAGCGTGATTGAAGCTGATCTAGCTACTCAAGAAAAAGAGGGGATGTTCACGGGTCTATATGTGACACATCCGCTGACTAATGAGCCAGTACCAGTTTGGGTTGGTAATTATGTTTTGATGTCTTATGGCGATGGCGCTGTCATGGGCGTGCCTGCACACGATGAGCGCGACTTTGCCTTTGCCCTTAAATATGACTTACCGATTAAGCAAGTGATTGCTTTACGTACACCATCGGATATGTTCAACACTAGCCATTGGCAAGATTGGTATGCCCAGAAGGATGATGTCGTTTGTCTCAATAGCGGTAAGTACGATGGACTATCGTATGAAGAGGCAGTTGATGCGGTAGCTAAAGATTTAGCAAAGATGGGCATTGGTGAAATTAAAACCACTTACCGTTTGCGCGATTGGGGCATCTCTCGTCAGCGTTATTGGGGAACCCCAATTCCGATTATTCATTGTGGTGATGAGCGCAATCCTGGTTGCGGCGCAGTTCCAGTTCCTGAAGCAGATTTACCAGTAGTACTGCCTGAAGATTGCGTGCCAGATGGAAGCGGTAACCCACTCAATAAACGTGCTGACTTCCTCAATGTGAAATGTCCAAAATGTGGCAAGCCAGCTCGCCGTGAGACTGACACGATGGATACCTTCGTCGATTCTTCCTGGTATTTCATGCGTTATACCGGTCCAGATGCGAAGACCATGGTGGATGAGCGTAATGAATATTGGATGCCAATGGATCAATACATTGGCGGTATTGAGCATGCGATTTTGCATTTACTCTATGCGCGCTTCTGGACAAAGGTCATGCGTGATCTCAATCTCATTACATTTGATGAGCCCTTCCAAAACTTGTTGACGCAAGGCATGGTGCTCAATGAAACTTATTACTCCGAAGAAGCCTCCGGTAAAAAGACTTGGTTAAATCCTTTAGATGTAGAGCTCGAGCTAGATGACAAAGGTCGTCCTCAAAGCGCTAGGCTGAAAGGTGATACTTCTAGTACACCAGTCATTATTGGTGGCGTCGAGAAGATGTCTAAGAGCAAGAACAATGGCGTTGATCCTCAAGCTTTAATTGATCAATACGGTGCCGATACTGCGCGCCTCTTTGTGATGTTTGCTGCTCCTCCTGAGCAGCAGCTGGAGTGGTCTAGTGCTGGTGTAGAGGGTGCCTCGCGTTTCTTGCGCCGCGTGTGGATGTATTCCAGCCGCCAGGCTGATGCAATTCGTGCTGCTAGTGAAGCATTGCCAAGCGATTTAAATGATGCTGAAAAAGAATTGCGTCGTGAAGTACACAGTATTTTGAAGCAGGCGAACTTTGATTATCAGCGTCGTCAGTACAACACGGTGGTTTCTGCGGCAATGAAAATGTTGAACGTCTTAGAGCCCGTGAAATTAGGCGATAAGACTGCAGTGAGACCTGCTGTATTGCGTGAGTGTTTAAGTATTTTGATTCGGGTGCTTTATCCAGTCGTGCCTCACTTGACGCATGCTCTCTGGAATGAGATTGGGTGCGATCAATCATTTGGCACGCTTTTAGATGCGCCATGGCCTGTAGTAGATGAAGCTGCGCTGATTCAAGCGGAGTTGACCATCATGTTGCAAATTAATGGCAAATTGCGTGGCGATATACGTGTGCCTGCCGATGCGACCAAAGAGCAAATTGAGGCCTTGGCATTACAAAGCGAGCCTGCTGTGAAGGCATTAAACGGTGCAGCCCCTAAAAAGGTGATTGTGGTGCCAGGTCGCTTAATCAATATTGTTGCTTAGATCCTTGCAAATTACTTTGAATAGAAACTAAACACATGCCCGTAAATCAACTTCGACGTACCTTGCTTGGGTTTATGGCCTTCGCTCCAGTCAGTGGTTTGATTGCCTGTGGCTATCGTTTACGTGGCATGGTCGATTTGCCTTTTAAAGTGATTGCGATTACGGGTAGCCCATCGCCACCCCTAAGAACAGACCTACAGACAGCAATTTTGACTGGTACTGATGCGAAGGTGGCTATCAATCCTAAAGATGCTGACCTCATTTTAGAAATTATTAGTGATCTCAATGGTCGTGAGATCTTGGCCTATAACTCCAATGGTCAGATCTCTGCGTATCGCTTAAGTATGCGTGTTGGGTTTAGGGCCTATGACAATGCTGGGGCGGATGTCGTACCTGAAGCGGAGATTTACATGACTCGCGATATGGACTTCTCGGTATCTACTGTTTTGGCGACCGATGTCCAAATGCAACAATTTCTATCTTTGATGCGTCGAGATCTTGCAGTACAAATTCTGCGTCGTGTTGCTGCATCTGCACGAGCACCACGGGCTAAAAGCTTTTAAAGAATGACGATCCAATCGCATGGTTAAGAGTGATGCCCTTCAGGTTCATTTGAAGTCACTTAATTCGGCGGCTTCTTTAAAGCCCCTTTACATTTTTAGTGGTGATGAGCCTCTTCTCATGATGGAGGCAATGGACCAATTGCGTGCCACTGCTAAAAAAATGGGTTACACCGATCGTGAAGTCTTATTACAAGAGCGTGGGTTTGATTGGAGTGCTTTATTAAGTGCCGGCCAAACCATGTCTTTATTTGGAGATAAGCGCTGGGTTGAGCTGCGCATACCAACAGGTAAACCTGGGCGTGATGGTGCTGATGCGCTGAAGCAGTTCTCTGCCCAAATTGAGTCTCAGTCAGTAGGGCCTGAGGGCCCAGATACGATTTTTTGCATCATCCTGCCTAAATTGGATGGCAAGACCAAAACCTCTGCTTGGTTTACTGCTTTGGATGAGGCAGGTATGGCCATTCAATTGGATTCCTTGGATCGTACGCAATTACCGCAATGGATTGCTGGGCGCCTGAAGAAGCAAGGCCAAGAAGTTCAGTCAGGTCCAGATGGGCAGCGTGCTTTAGCCTTCATTGCTGAGCAGGTAGAGGGAAACCTCATTGCAGCTCACCAAGAGATTCAGAAGCTAGGTTTGTTGCATCCTGCAGGCGTATTAACTGAGGAGCAAATTCGGTCTGCTATTTTGAAGGTGGCTCGCTATAACGTCTTTGAGTTGACCGAGGCGATGTTAGCTGGCGATCTGCCACGCCTCAATCGCATGTTAGATGGTCTGAAAGGTGAGGGCGAGCCTTTGGTCTTGATTCTGTGGAGCGTAACTGAAGAGCTTCGGATACTATCGAAACTGAAGGCAGCAAGTGATGCTGGGGAATCAGTTCAGAACTTAATGCGTGCAAACCGAATCTGGGGCAACAAAGAGCGTTTATATCCGATGGCCTTAAAACGGGTGCAACCTTTGAAGTTGCGCAGAGCGATGCAGGTGGCTGCAGGTTTAGATCGTCAGGCTAAAGGATTGCATGCAGCGGAATTGCCAGCAGATCCTTGGGATGGCTTGCGTTTGGTGGGTAATTTATTACGCTAGATGAATCTAGGGTGAAGATTAAAGCTTAGACATAACAAAATTAATTTAGACACAACAAAGATATGAGTAACTCAACAAATAGCATTCAGCAGATGATGCAAGATATTGGCCGACGTGCTCGTCAAGCCTCACGCGCAATGGCGCGGGCATCAAGCGAAAAGAAAAATCAGGCGCTACTGCATATCGCAAAGTTGGTTCGTGAGCGCTCTGAGGAAATTCAGAGAGTAAATGCGCTCGATGTTGCTCGTGCCAAAACGAATGGTCAAGACGCTGCATTTATTGATCGCCTCACCATGACGCCAAAGACCATTGAGTCTATGGCCTTGGGTTTGGAACAAATTGTTTCGCTAGAAGATCCGATTGGAAAAATTACGCCTTTACAAAAGCAAGTCTCCGGTATTGAGCTTGGTCAGATGCGTGTGCCACTCGGTGTGATCGGCATTATTTATGAGTCTCGCCCTAATGTGACGATTGATGCTGCTGCACTGTGTCTCAAATCGGGTAATGCGGTGATTTTGCGCGGCGGCTCAGAAGCTATTGATTCAAATGCCTTGTTAGCTCAATTGATTCAAGAAGGTTTGGATGCGGCCAATTTACCCATGGATGCTGTGCAGGTTGTGGCAACTACAGATCGCGCCGCTGTTGGCGAAATGATCACCATGACTGAATATATCGATGTGATTGTGCCTCGAGGCGGTAAGAGTCTGATTGCCCGCTTGATGGCGGAAGCGCGCGTGCCGATGATTAAGCATTTGGATGGCATCTGTCATACCTATATTGATGCTGATGCGGATGTCGCAATGGCAATTAAGGTTTGCGATAACGCGAAGACCCAGCGCTATGCACCATGTAATGCAATGGAAACACTGTTGGTCAATAAAACTATTGCACCTCAAGTATTACCGGCCCTTTGTAAGATCTACCAAGACAAGGGTGTGGAGTTGCGCGTTGATGGGCAAACCAAAAGCACTCTTGAAGCAGCGGGTTTTAAAGACTTAGTCAATGCCACGGAAGAAGATTGGCAAACAGAATATTTGGCACCGATTTTGTCAATTAAGACTGTTGCGGATATGGATGAGGCAATGGGCCATATCGAACAATATGGCAGCAAACATACCGATGCCATCATTACCAATAATCCAGCGCAAGCTAATCGATTCTTACGTGAAGTCGATAGTGCCAGCGTGATGGTCAATGCCAGCACTCGTTTTGCCGATGGCTTTGAGTATGGTCTAGGTGCAGAGATTGGTATTTCGAATGACAAGTTACATGCCCGCGGCCCTGTGGGCTTAGATGGTCTGACTTCTCTTAAATACATCGTCATGGGTCATGGCGAGATTCGTACTTAATCTAGTTTCATTACAGAACGGAAATTATTCATCATGGGCAATGCATATTTATGGACCAAGACCCTTCACATTGTTTTGATTGCCTCTTGGTTTGCAGGCTTGTTTTATCTCCCACGTATTTTTGTAAATCTGGCAGATGAGAAAAATCCAGAGGTGTCCGAACGTCTTCTAGGAATGGCCAATCGTCTATTTCGCTTTATGACCATTTTGGCTATTCCAGCAGTCTTGCTGGGCTTGACCCTCTGGTTGCATTTCAAGATTGGTGCCGGAGAGGTTTGGATGCATGCCAAATTTTTCTTTGTAATCTTGGTCATCGGTTATCACCATGCATGCTGGAGCTTGCTTAAAAAGTTCCGCAATGGTGTTAATACGCGTTCTGGGGTTTGGTATCGCTGGTTTAACGAAGTGCCCGTCATCCTTCTGTTGATTGTGACTGCGTTAGTCGTGATCAAGCCTTAACGCCGATTTCCGAAGAATTGTTTAATTATTCTTATTTCACCCTTTTTTAGATTGCTAGCCTCATGAGATTTTTTGTTGTTTGTCCAGGTGGACTAGAAGTACCTCTTGCACAAGAGCTAGCAAGCATAGCGCAGCGTCCGGACTGTAAAGCCCTGGGTGCTTGGGTGATTGATCCTACGCCTACTAGCCCTACGGGTGGAGTGGGTTTGGCAGCGCCAATATCTGCTGCGATGGCTTTGAACCTGCATTCACGGATTGCAAGCCGAGTACTGTTACAGATGGCTGAATCGCCATACCGCCAGGAAGAAGATTTATATAAGCTGGCCAGTGGTTTGGCGTGGGAGGAGTGGTTTTCTTCTAAACAAACTCTGCGCGTTGATGTGACTGCGCATCGCTCCCCGCTCAAGAGTCTGAATTTCGCAACCCTGAAGATTAAGGATGCGATTGTTGATCGTCTCCGCGATGTCACTGGCGACCGTCCAAGTATTGATACCGCATTTCCAGATGTACGTGTACAAGCCCATCTGACTGCAACGCATGCCACTGTCTATCTGGATACTTCTGGTGAGGCCTTATTTAAACGTGGTTGGCGTGATGAAAAAGGTGATGCGCCTTTAAAAGAAAATCTCGCAGCAGGCATCCTCTCAATTACTGGCTGGAAACCTTCGCAAACCTTATTTGATCCGATGTGCGGTAGTGGAACCTTTTTAATTGAGGCTGCACAAATGGCTTTGGCTATTCCGCCGGGAGCTATTCGGGCAGGGATATATGGCGATGATGTGAAGCCAAGCCGTTTGGCCTATCGTCCGTTAGTGACTTCTGCTCATGGCTTTGGGTTTCAACGACTCAAGCCATTTAACGAGGCTGCTGAGCAAAAACGCTGGGGCTCTCTGAAAGACGCTGCACATGCTGACATGATAGAGAGGCGTAAACAGTTCCCAGATTCAGAATCTTTAGGCATTAGCGGTGGCGATATTAATGAGCGCCTAGTGGCCATATTTAAAGGTAATTGGCAGCGTGCTCAGTTACCGGGCCTGCCGGTGACTCGTCAGATCGATGCTTTAGCTAGCAAGCCACCTGCAAATGCTCAAGATGGTGTGATGCTATTGAATCCCCCTTATGGTGAGCGCTTAGTGATCAAGGGTGGACGAGGCCAAGATCGCACTGCGGGAGGCGATATGGAGCGCGACTCTTATGAGCAGGCTGAAGAGCCAGAAGATCGCTATGCCTTTAACCTGGAGACGGGTCGTCAGAGCGCTAAACGCTCTAGTCGTGAGTCTCTCAAAAAGTTACAAGTCCAAGAAGAACAGGATCCGAAGTTTGTGGAGTTCTTGAGACAGTTTGGCCAGCACCTCAAGGATGCTTTCGGTGGCTGGAATGTCTTTGTATTAACGGCGGATATGGCCTTACCAGGGCAGTTGCGCATTAAGGAATCTAAGCGTACCCCTTTATTTAATGGCCCGCTGGAATGCAGGCTGTTTAAGTTTGAGATGCATCAAAAACGCGATGCTACAGCGGATTTAAAATAAAAAATGTATAAGGAAGACGGCGATGGAATTTAAAACATATATGTGTTTAATTTGCGGTTGGGTTTATGACGAAGCTGCTGGCCTACCGGAAGAGTGTATTGCACCGGGCACGCTTTGGAAAGACGTGCCTATGAACTGGACTTGTCCTGAATGTGGTGCACGCAAAGAAGATTTTGAAATGATGGCGATCTAATCGATCGAATTACTTAAATACTATTTAGACTAATTAGCAAAATCAGGAAAAGTATCTTGGGACAAAACGACATCTTATTTGAGCGTGCACAAAAAACAATTCCTGGGGGTGTGAACTCCCCAGTGCGTGCTTTTCGTCAGGTGGGCGGTACCCCACGTTTTGTTGTTAAAGCTAAAGGCCCTTATTTCTGGGATGCCGAAGGTACGCGCTATATTGATTTGATTATGTCTTGGGGCCCCATGATTGCGGGCCATGCAAATCCAGAAGTAGTTGAAGCGGTCAAGCTGGCCGCAGAAACCAGCTTTAGCTACGGCGCTCCTACCGAAGGTGAGATTGAGTTAGCAGAACGTATCTGCCAGTTAGTTCCTAGCATCGAGCAAGTTCGTATGGTGTCGAGCGGTACCGAGGCGACGATGAGTGCTTTGCGTCTTGCACGTGGCTATACAGGGCGCGATCTCATTATTAAATTTGAGGGTTGCTATCACGGTCATGCTGATAGCCTTCTTGTTAAAGCAGGTTCTGGCCTCTTAACCTTTGCGGATTCGACTCAAAATGCACCATCATCTGGTGGTGTGCCGCACGATCTAGTGAAGCATACTTTGGTATTGCCATATAACGATGTGGCAGCGCTCAAGGAAGTATTTGAGAAGCAGGGCGATCAGGTTGCCGCGGTAATTATTGAACCTTTTGCTGGCAATATGAATCTCATTAAACCCTCAAAAGAATTTTTATCGAGATTGCGTCATTTGACTAGCCAGCATGGCAGTGTATTAATTTACGACGAAGTTATGACCGGCTTTAGAGTTGCATTGGGTGGTGCTCAATCGCTACAAGGCATTACGCCTGACCTGACTTGTCTTGGTAAGGTCATGGGCGGCGGGATGCCGATGGCTGCCTTTGGCGGTAAAAAAGAAATCATGTCTAAGCTAGCTCCGCTGGGTAACGTTTATCAGGCAGGTACCTTGTCAGGTAACCCAGTAGCCGTAGCCGCAGGCTTAAAGACTTTGGAGATTATTTCTAGAGAAGGTTTCTACGAGTGCTTGACTGGCCAAACTGAAAAGCTCATGGCTGGTTTAAAACTTGCTGCTGATGAAGCTGGTGTGCCTTTTGCTGTTGATAGCGTTGGCGGTATGTTCGGCTTTTACTTTGCCAATGAAGTTCCAACATCTTTTGAGGCGGTGACTAAAACTGATATCGAAGCATTTAAGAAATTCTTCCACTTGATGCTAGATCAAGGCGTGTACTTAGCACCATCTGCATATGAAGCTGGATTTACCTCTATTACTCATGACAATGCGGTGTTAGAAGATATCATCGCTGCAGCAAAAACCGCCTTTAAGAAGCTCTAAGAAATTTCTTAGCAAAGGGCTGCTAGCAGGCATTACATCCTGAGTGGATGGTCATAACCAGCCACCTGGATGATTTCTAGCTTCTTGCTCGGCATACCTGATTCTGGAATTTCCATGGCAGTTAGCTTGCCACCCCAAACGCAGCCTGTATCGAGTCCAATGACATTCTCGTGTTGGAGTAGCCCTAGGGTTGACCAGTGCCCAAAGTAAATTAGGGAATCTTGCGTTTTTCTCTTGGGGGTTTTGAACCAAGGTATGTAGCCCTTCGGACCATCTTCAAAACCTTCCTTGCTTTCAAACTCCATGGTGCCTGTGGGAGTGCAAAAACGAATGCGGGTCAGTGCATTGGTAATGACGCGTAAACGCTGATATCCCTTCAGGGAGTTGCTCCACTTGTTTGGAGTATTACCATACATATTCGCTAAAAAATCTTTATAGGATTTTTTGCGAAGCGCTTTTTCTACTTCTTGCGCGCATTCAATTGTTTGCTGAAGATCCCATTGGGGCATAACCCCCGCATGGACGGTTAATACTTTGCCATTGCTTAATGCCATCGGTCGATGGCGTAGCCAATGAATTAATTCAGTTCTATCGGGGGCATCTAGAATGGGTTGTACGGTATCCAGCCCTTTAGTTTTTCGGATCCCGGCATCTACTGCGAGTAAGTGCAAATCATGATTTCCGAGAATGCACTCGATGCGTTTCTCTTCCTGCAATTGCTTTAGATAACGTAAGGTGCCTAAAGAGTCGGGGCCGCGATTGACGAGATCTCCCAAGAAAATCATCTTAGACTGTTTGGGAAGTTTTTTAACGAGCGCTTTCAAAGATGGCGCGCACCCTTGAATATCACCTACGGCATAGATTTTGCTCATGCCCTATCTTAAATCGGAAAGCGTCAGAGTTTTCAATAAGTTAATCGGCTACAGATTCTGGGCTGACCTTTTTAACCACGCTATAGCGCACTAAGGTCTTTTTGCGTGCCTCATCATGATTAACAACCGGTAGGGGATAGTCACGCCCCAGCAGAATGCCGGCTGCTTCTAGTTCAATGTGGCCAGCTTCCCAGGGTGCGTGAATGGATTTCTTGGAGAGCTTTTCTAGTTGAGGCAAGTAGCGACGGATAAATTTTCCCTCAGGATCAAACTTCTGTGATTGGGTAATGGGGTTGAAGATACGGAAGTAGGGCTGCGCATCGCATCCTGAAGAGGAGGCCCATTGCCATCCACCATTGTTGGAAGATAGTTCGAAGTCATTGAGGTGTTTGGCGAAATACATTTCGCCCCAGCGCCAATCAATTCCCAAATCTTTAGTAAGAAAGCTGGCAACTACCATGCGTAGGCGGTTATGCATGTATCCACTTTGGTTGAGTTGGCACATAGCGGCATCCACTAATGGGTAACCTGTTTTGCCATCACACCAAGCTTTAAATAATTTCTTAGCAGTGGCACCACTTTCCCATTCGATATTATCGTAGTCTGGTTTGAAGGCTGCGCCCTCAGCAAGGCGCGGGTGATTAGCCAGAATCATGAAATAAAAATCACGCCAGATCAGTTCGCTTAACCAGATCGTTGCCCCCATGCTGCCAGCAAGCATGCGGCGATGGGCTTCGCGTACTAAGCCTCGAATTGAGAGCATGCCAAAGCGAAGGTGTGTGGATAGATAGCTTACGCCTTTGATTGCTGGAAAGTCTCGACCGATTTGATATTGATCGATGCGATGGAGGAAGTCCTCCAAGAAACTCTGACCACCTTCTGACCCTGGTGGGAGATAAGTTTCGATCCCGGTCGGACTAAAGCCCATGGATTCTAGAGAAGGAAAGGGAGTCTGCAATGATTTAGGGATGGCGCTTAACTGATCCTTTGTAGGATCACAATCATAGGCGGCAATATCTTTTTCTTGTAAGGTCTTTAGCCAGTTATTTTTATAGGGCGTAAAGATTGAGAAGACAGTATTGGAGTTGGTGAGAATTTCTTTCTTCTCAAAGATGACTTGATCTTTAAAGGTTTCAAATTCAATACCAATTTTTTCTAGTGATCTTGCTACAGAGGCATCGCGGGCAATTGCTGATGGTTCGTAGTCATGATTGGTGTAAACGGTATTGATACCCAAAGTCTCTGCAATCCTCGAAATACATATGGTGGGCTTGCCAAATTGAACAATCAGTCCGCCACCTTGTTTGCGTAATTGCTCATCGATTTGCTTGAGACCTTGCCATATAAAGTCAACGCGGCGATCATGTTTGAGGCCGTTTGTATCAAGATCTTCAGCCTTGAGCGGATCAAGAATAGCGGTATCAAAGATGAACGCTAGCCAAACTTGGGCATTATTTTTTAGGGCATGATGAAGTGCGGCATTGTCATACAGGCGTAAGTCACGGCGGAGCCAAACGAGAGCTTTTTTCATAGCCCCTATATTAGGGCTAATTAGGCCGACTCGCTTGGCTTGCGAGTAATATTCTGCTTATTAATAGATTGCTAATTTATGGATACTTTATTTTTTATTTTCTCTAAGATTGTGCAGTTTTGCATTGAGCCTCTCAACTGGGTTATCGTTTTTGTGGCCCTCAGTTTGTTATTTTTGAGTCTTAAAAAACCCTATCTTTGTAAACGATTTTTGCTTTTAGCTTTGGCGGACTTACTGCTGGTTGGTTGGTTGCCAACTTCTGAGGTCTTTTTAAGGGCTCTTGAAGATAGTATCCCTAAGGTTCAGCTTGCGCAGATGCCCGAGGCGGACTTTGGTGGAATCATTATTTTAGGTGGGGCGATTGAGGGTGGTGAAATTGCTCTGGATCGGGGTGAGGTGTCCATTTACTCTTCGGCTGAACGTGTCACCAAAGCTTTTGAGCTGATTCGCAAGTATCCCGATCTACCTTTTATCTTTACTGGCTTTTCTGGGCGCCTATCAGCGGTCGGCATGTCCGAGGCGGATGCCTTTAAGCAATTGGTTTCTGAGCAGGGTTTGCCAGACAAAAATGCCCATTATGAAAATCAATCCCGCAATACCTATGAAAATGTGGTGTTGATAAAACCCATGATCTTGGAGTTGGGGGATAAGAACGCCAAAGAAGCTGATACACCTCCAAAACCTTGGCTGCTGATTACTTCGGCATCACATATGTACCGATCAGTAAAAATTTTCCAAAAACAAGGGATTGCGGTAATTCCTATTCCTGTGGATTACCAAACGGGACATCAATTACGCTGGGCTAGGTTTGATTTGGAAGATGGTATCCAAAATTGGAATAAGGTGATGCATGAGCTTATTGGTCTTTTGGCCTACTGGATCACTGGAAAGATCTAACTGGAGCAGAGAATTCGGTAAAATAAACCTACATGAACATGGCTAAAAAAGCCCCTGTGGGTCAAGCTACAACGCCCACCCAGACTTCCCAAGCTTCTGCTGCTGGGTCCTCAATTGCTTATTCTGCTGATCATCTGGCAAACCAATTCCTAATTGCCATGCCTGGGATGGTTGATCCCAATTTTGCGGGTTCAGTTATCTATCTTTTTGAGCATACCGAACGGGGTGCGATGGGCTTGGTGATCAATCGCCCGACTGAACTGGATATGGGTGCCTTATTTGAGAAAATTGAGGTCAAGCTAGAGGTTGAGCCAGTATCTGAACAACCGGTCTATTTTGGTGGTCCAGTGCAAATCGAGCGTGGTTTTGTCTTGCATGAGCCCACCACAGAGGCAGCTTACAGCTCTTCCTTAGCTATTCCGGGCGGTTTGACCATGACAACATCCAAGGATGTGCTTGAGGCCGTGGCAACAGGTTCTGGACCCAGCAATTTTTTAATGACCTTGGGTTATGCGGGTTGGAGTGCAGGCCAGCTTGAAGAGGAGATTACCCTCAATGGCTGGATCAATGTTCCCCTGTCCCAGAAGCAAATGGTTGAGATTATTTTTAATACTCCCTCTAGCAAGCGCTATGAGCTGACAATGAGTATTTTGGGGTTTGATCCATCGCATCTATCTGGTGAGGCAGGGCATGCCTGAGGAAATCAGGAAGCGCGCAGAGTTGACCATCATGGCTTTTGACTTCGGGACGCGACGTATTGGTGTCGCTGTTGGCAATACCCTTACTTGCCTGGGGCAACCCATTAAAACCATCGCAGAGTCATCTAGCGATGCTGCATTCAAAGTCATTGAGGGGCTTTTGAAGGAGTGGCAGCCCAATCGCCTAGTAGTCGGCTTACCTTGTCACCCTGATGGTACCGAGCATGAAATGAGTGCCAAGGCTCGCCGCTTTGGCAATCAGCTGCATGGACGCTTTCATTTGCCGGTGGAGTGGGTGGATGAGCGCTATACCTCGGCTGTTTTAGAGGGAAATTCAGACATGCGAGACAATTTGGATGCGCAGTCTGCGGCCTTAATTTTGGAGCAGTATTTTCTTGAGAAGAATTGGATTAGTTGAGATGAATGCAGAGCAGTCCTATCTGAAATTACTAGAGACTTTGAGTCAGCGCAAAATGGCTGGTGATTCATTTGAATTAGCTGGTCTTGCGATGGGTGGGGCCTGGATTGCAGAGCGTTTAGCCGCAGACTTAAATCTTCCCCACTTTGGTGTAATTAATGTGGCATTTCATCGAGATGATTATGCCGAGAAGGGTATGACAGCGCTTCGAACAGCCAGCACCATGTCCACCCATCTTCCTTTTGAGGTGAATGGCGCAAACGTGATTTTGATTGATGATGTATTGCTGACTGGTCGTACGGTTCGTGCGGCACTTAATGAGTTGTTTGATTTTGGTAGACCTGCGCAAGTGGAATTGATGGTTTTGGCAGATCGTGAGAATCGTGAGTTGCCAATTTCAGCCGATTTTGTAGGAGAACCAGTGAATGTTCCAGAGAATCAATTTTTGGTTTTAGAAAAAGATGATGCTGGCAAGTTCAGCTTCCAATTAGAAGAGCGTGCGGAATGAGTGGAGTGAATAATTCGGTGAATAGCTCAGCAAATGACCCGGTCAATCAATTCAATGCTGCTGGCGATTTAACCCATTTACTGACCTTGGAAGGTTTGCCAAAAGAGCAAATCCTCCATATTCTCGATACTGCACAACAATTTGTTAGCGTGACAGACCCTGCGAGAGAGGTGAAGAAAGTGCCACTCTTGCGCGGTAAAAGTGTATTTAATTTGTTTTTTGAAAACTCCACCCGAACTCGAACTACTTTTGAGATTGCTGCTAAACGTTTATCGGCAGATGTCATTAATTTAGATATCTCTACTTCTTCTACCGCAAAAGGCGAAAGTCTTTTGGATACGATTGATAACTTAGTGGCTATGCAGGCAGATATTTTTGTGGTGCGTCATAGTGTTTCAAGGGCGCCTATTGAGATCGCTCAACATATTCCTGCACATGTTCACGTAGTCAATGCCGGTGATGGTAGTCACCAGCATCCTACACAAGGCTTGTTAGATATGTACACGATGCGCCACTTCAAAAAAGATTTTAGTGGTTTGAAGGTCGCTATCGTGGGTGACATTGTGCATAGCAGAGTTGCCAAATCAAATATCTGCGCTTTACGAACATTAGGCTGTACGGATATTCGTGCAATTGGCCCTGAAAGCCTCCTACCAAGCGACCTTGATATGCTGGGTGTGAAGGTATTCCACAGCATGGAAGAGGGGCTTAAAGGTGTCGACGTTGTCATGACCTTGCGTATTCAAAAGGAGCGCATGGAAGCAGGACAGGTCCCAGAGGGAGATGCTTTCTTTAACCAGTATGGCTTAACACCTAGCCGTTTAGCTTTGGCTAAATCGGATGCCATCGTGATGCATCCGGGTCCTATGAATCGTGGTGTAGAAATTGATTCCGCTGTAGCGGATGGTTCCCAGTCGGTTATCCTGAATCAAGTTACCTTTGGTATCGCAGTTCGTATGGCTGTCATGTCTATTGTTGCTGGTAACTAGTTGGATCGGATATAGCTCTTGAGCTCTCAAAGCACCATTCAGCTACCCTCTGTGACCGATAAGAAGCGTTGGCTTATCTTGACCCACGCATTCAATATGGATGGGCGTGCTGCGAGCTTGACCATCACCGATAAGATTCCCTATCTTCTTGAGGCCGGAATCGAACCAATTGTTTTTAGTGCAATTACCGGAATTAAAGACCAGCGCTTTCCGCATTACCAGTTCATTGCCTGGGGTCCCTCGGGATTCCGTTTTGACTTTCGACACTGGGTGGCCAATAAGTATGGCCGAGGCTTTATTTATAAATTCACAACCAGAACAGTTTCATTATTGCTTTCACCATTGATTGCAATTGAAAAGTTGTTGCTGGGTTACTCTAGCCAGTGGTCTTGGACATTACCTGCTTTTTTTCATGGATGGCGCTTAATACGTGCCGGAAAAGTCGATGTTGTTTTCTCGGTAGGTAGCGCATGGTCTGCACACCTTACAGGAGTTTGGTTAAAAAAGGCAACGGGTATTGAGTTGATTTCTGAGGTGCATGATCCTTTAGTCATTCGCAAAAGCCCCGAAGATCAGGGTTTTGAAAAGCCTAAAAATCGCGATGCCCGTTTTCGTCACTATCTAGAAAATCAACTTACTCAGTTTTCCGATAAAGTGTGGTGGTTTACTGATGGTGCCTTGCATTACGCTAAGGTGCGCAATCCTAATCTCAATACCCCTAAGAATGCACATGGTTTTGTAGTGACCCCGGGTGCTGAACCGCCTGGAAGTCTGAATGCCAATCAATCACACCGATACACAGAGAAACTGAATTTATGCCATTTCGGTTCTTTGGCGAATGACCGCTCACTTTCAACGATTCTCAAGGCCTTAGTCCCCTTGCTAAGAAAATATCCAGAAGCCCGAGATCAGATTCGAGTGCATGCTTATGGCGCGCCTCTAGATTCGCTCTCGATAGACGCTATCAAACAATTGGGTTTTGAGGATGTTTTACTAGCACATGGGCGTTTAGAGCGAGATCCTGCTACCAGTAAATCAGGTCGCGAGCAGGTGGCTGAAAAAATGCAAGCCGCCGATGTATTGATCTTATTGCATGGTAACGATGAATGGTGCGCTGAATATATCCCATCCAAGTTTTACGATTACCTTTGGACGGGGCGTCCGATTTGGGGGATTACTCACCGAAATCCACAGTTAGATCAGATGCTGCTTGATCGTGGAGCTTACCTTAGTCCACAGGTGGATGAAGGGGCGATTGAGTTGGCTTTAGAGAAAATTTGGTTAGATTGGAAGGGTAAGCAACTAATACAGCCCACCTGGAAGCCAATTGGGGTGGATCAAGCAGTGAATACAATTCTCACTGAAGTGCAGAAACGTCGTATTTAATAAAGCTGCAAAGAGGAAATCATTTGAACCAAATTGCCCTTTACTGTAAATCTTACCGAAAAGATTTTTTACGGCTCAAAAAATTAGTGCAGTCAATTAATCAGCATAATGTTGATGGAATGCCATTTTATATTTCCACCCCGGAAGAGCAGAAGCTAGAAGTGCTTGCCATACTGGGCGATATTAGTGGGTATCAATGGGTTTCGGATGAGTCAATCGTTGCATCTAATCCTCGAGTTCCTACTGGAATAGAAACAACCAGATCGGGTGGGCTATCGCAACAAACTATTAAGTCTGAATTTTGGCGTTTGGGTTTGTCCGAAAATTATGTTTGCTTAGATTCAGACTGTATTTTTATCAAAGATTTTCATGTGTCAGACTTTATGGCAAGTGATGGAAATCCGTATACAGTCATATATCAAAATAAAGACTACTACCAGCTTGCGATTAATCGGGGTCAGGCCAGAGTGCTTGGTGAGCTCAGTCTTGAGGCGGATAACGTTAAAGCTATTTTTGGGCGGTCTGGGCCAAACTACTACTGCCCATGCCCACCCTTTATTTGGTCTAGCAAAGTATGGAAATCTTTGGATGATAATTTTTTAAAACCCAAAGGGATGACTTTATGGGACATCAATACAGCCCAGCATCCAGAAACACTGCTTTATCTTGAGGCTTTACTTAACTTTAAGGCAATCCCCCTGCACCCTATTGAGCAGTTGTTCCGCATTTATTACTATGACTGGCACTATTTCTTATTGCGACGAAATGGTGAAACACTCAAAAAGTTAGCGGCAAATTATTTGGGGGTAATTTATCAATCGAGCTGGGATTTAAGTATGGATCACGGCGGCTCAACCAAATCGTTTTTATCTCGTGCGCTGAAAAAGACGAAACGCTTAGGACGTTTGATACAGAGCTATTTTTAATCAATACATTACTTATAAATTCTTTTATATGAATTCTCCTCGACCACCCATTCAGATTCTAGTGATTTCACTTGCTCGATCACTTGATCGTCGAACAAAAGTTCAGCAAGAGATGAAAAAAATATCCATTCCTTGGGAGTTTTTAGATGCTGTTGATGGGTCGAGCCTTAAGTCGCCGCCGGTTGAATATAAGGCGAAAAAAGTTAAAAGACTGCAAGGATATTTTTTAACTCCGAATGAAATTGGTTGCTACCTTTCCCATAAAGAAGCGTGGAAGCGCTGCGTAAAAGAAAATATTCCTACCTTAGTTTTAGAGGATGATTTCATTCTGAGCCCAGATTTCGAGGGCTCTCTTGTCGCCCTGCTGAACTCTCCATCCGCATGGTCATTTGTAAGACTTCAGGGCTTATATGAAGTGCCATCTCAGCCAATAGAGACTCTGAATAACATTCAATTGGTGAGAAACATTGGTGATGCTGTAGGAGCAACTGCTTATTTACTAAAACCTGAGGTGGCTCAGACCTTGATTGAGGCCTCATCAGATATTTATGAGCCAGTCGACCACTTTTTAGAGCATTATCAAAAACATGGCTTAGATTTCTTAGCTGTGAGACCCTACCCAGTAGACATCACGCGCGTTCAATCGACTATTGATGACAGGCCTGAGCGCACCCCAGTAAAAGGTTGTACCAAGTTAGTGCGATCAATTTCTCGGATATTAGATAGGCGCTTTAGCGCCACCCCTTGGTTTCCTAAGCATTAACTTAAAGCTGTTTTAATGAGATTTTGAAGGAAATGCTTAAGAGGATCGAGGGTGGGGCGGTTGGTAAGTAACGCCTCACTGGAGAATCTGGAGAGGGCATCCCTTGAGTGCAAAAGATTGCCTAGCTCTGAAAACCCATTGGCCGACATGGGGGCTAGGTTAATAAAAGCATTTGGGTTGAAATCTACTCGTACATTGTCATCGGCCCAAGTGATGGGTAGGCAGCCAGCCATAAATGCCTCTGGAATTTTTTCAGTGTAATAGCCTGGAAACATGCCATTCTCTGGGCAAAGATTGAATGCAAAATTCTGCAGCTCATCGTATTTGATGATTCCACTTTCTAGGTGATTCTTAATATTGGGATTGAAACTCATTCCAAATTCTTTGATTTCAATTTGTGCTTTGACGGCCTTGAGAAGGGTGTTCCTAGGTTCACGTAGGTGTGATGCAAAGATTGCGGCAATCTGAGGGCGATTAAGAAAGTGATCACCCAAAGGTTGCATTAGGCAATCAAGATCTAAAAGTCGGCCATATCGGGGGTTATGATTGCCTACAACCCCTTCGCCAGACCAGTCAACCATCTCCATCCAGTATGGCATTCGAAAGTGTCTAGAGCCTGAAATTCCCAGATCAAATGAAATGGAATAGTCTGCCTCAACATGATCAGGGCGAATATTTTCGCCAGTTTGAAAGAGCGTTAGGGGGCGTGAGCTTCTTTGGCCAAGTTGTCTTACCAGTAGTTGCTGAAAATCGCCCATAAGCGGTCTAAGGGGCTTTGGGCACCAACCCAATTTCTTTTTGCCCATATTCTCAAAAGGCCCGATAATTAGAAGCTCGCAGTCCTTGGGTTTTACCCATTGGATTTGATAGCCTAAGCTCTTGCAAATTGCGGGAATAAGGCCAGATTTGTAGTCCCCAGGCGCTCCTATTGTGGAAACTCGAATTTCAGTCATAAACCCTACCCTATAAATACCGATATGAAGTATTCCATTGTAATAACTACCTTTGATAAACGCTTCGAAAGCGATTTAATTCCACTGATTGATAGCATTAGAGCTATGCGGCCTAATGTAGAAATCATTCTGACTGTGAATGGACCAGCGCATGCAGATTTTAACCAGAACTATAGATCAAAATTATTTCAGTATCTAGCGCGGCACGATAAGGTCTATCCAATGGTATTTCCGGTGTTTCAGTCACTGGCAAAAATGTGGAATAGGGGCGTTCTTGCATCAACGAGTGAGTGTGTATTAATTTTGAATGATGACCTGAAGATTCTCACTCAAGATGAAAAATCTTTCTTTGATAATTTTGAATTAGCTCTTCAAACGGCCCCAGAAACTTTTACTATCAACGGGAGTTTTTCCCATTTCGTAGTGAGCAAAAGAGAGGTGATTGATGTTGGCTTCTTTGATGAGCGTTTATTAGGGCTTGGTGAGGAGGATGGTGACTTCTATTGGCGATATCATGAAAAATTCAATCGTGAGATAGTAGATATTGAAATTGCGCTAATTGACAATATCCACTCTGACGTTACAGATGGTGGGTATGTTAAGGGCATCAGAACTGCTTCTCAATTTAATCGTAATTTTATAAAAAAACAAAAATATAAAGACATTCTGTTTGGCGGGTACAAGGGAATGTTTGATAAGCGAGTAAAAAAATTGTTAGAGGATGAGGTTCAATATCCTTATGAGGAATTTTATTTAAAAAATAAAGATCTTTTGTAATTT
>NZ_NCJB01000259.1:0-3478 GCF_002282275.1 Polynucleobacter sp. 39-46-10
TAGCTCTGAAAGTTGACAGCATCATTAAATCTTAGAAACCTAGCTCCACTATACTTTTAGGACTAATGAAGCCAGACATTTCCCCATCCGTACCCTCTGTACCCATTCAATGGGTTGCTGCATTAGAGGCCGATCAGTCCCCGGTAAAAGGGCTGGATTCCATACTGGCATGGGTTGAGCTGGATCTTGACGACATGATGCGCTTTGAAAAAAGCCTTCTTTGCTTGATCCCGTCAGGGCTATTTTGGACAGATGGCACCCACTCAGAATTTTGGCCGATTAGCTCTGGAGCCCATCTTCTCCAGGGAGATCACGCTGGAGTGGGTTATCTGAAATTGGAGTCTGAGGTCTCTTTGCTGAGGCTTTGGCGCTTTACTTTGGCTGTTAATCCTCAAATATTGCGTCTTCAGAGTGCCTATAAGCAGTTCATGGCTGGTGCCCAGATCGTCAAGGATTCTGAGGCTTCTGAATACGATAAACAGGTTTGCCCAGTTTGTTTGAGTCCAAAGCCAGCCAATTCAGAAGCTTGCCCCACCTGCGATCCTGAAGATGATGCTCCGCCATCTACTTTGACCTTATTTAAGCTGTGGCGTTTTGCGCGCCCCTATAAAAAAGAGCTTTTATTGGGTTTTTTTCTGACTTTGCTCTCAACCGGCGCCACTTTGATCCCGCCTTACTTGACGATGCCTTTAATGGATCACGTATTGATCCCATATGAAAAAGGTAATCCGATTGACTTCAATTTAGCAAGCAAATATCTCATTGCTTTATTTGTTGCCGCTGTCGTAGCCTGGGGTTTGGGTTGGTGGAAAACATACTTACTTGCATTGGTGAGTGAGCGTATCGGGGCAGATTTACGCAATACCACTTTTGAGCATTTGCTGAAATTATCTTTGGAGTATTTTGGCGGCAAAAGAACTGGTGACTTGATTGCGCGTATTGGAGCTGAGACGGATCGCATCTGCGTATTTTTATCTTTGTACGCTTTGGACTTTGCGACCGATGTGATCATGATCACGATGACTGCAGCAATTTTAGTTTCGATTGACCCCTTGCTGGCACTAGTAACTCTTGCGCCATTGCCATTTATTGTGTGGATGATTCATGTGGTCCGAGATAAGCTGCGTTTTGGTTTTGAAAAGATTGATCGCATTTGGTCTGAAGTGACTAATATTTTGGCGGATACGATTCCAGGCATTCGGGTTGTCAAGGCTTTTGCTCAAGAAGAACGCGAGCTCAAACGTTTTGTGGATTCGAATAAGCACAATTTGCAAATTAATGATCGCGTTAATCGAGTATGGGGTTTGTTCTCGCCAACAGTTACGCTATTAACTGAAACTGGCCTCTTGGTAGTGTGGGGTTTTGGTATTTGGCAGGTGGCTCATCAAAAAGTGACAGTAGGTGTGTTGATCGCTTTCTTGGCCTATATCGGACGCTTTTACATTCGATTAGATTCCATGAGTCGTATTGTTTCGCATACCCAAAAAGCTGCTGCTGGTGCCAAACGTATTTTTGATATCTTGGATCATGTTTCCAGTGTTCCCGAGCCAATCAATCCAGCGCCATTGGGGCAAGTGAAGGGTCAAATCTCCTTAAGGGGCGTGGGTTTCCGTTATGGCAACCGGGCCGTTTCTAAGGGGATTGATCTGGATATTGCTCCAGGTGAAATGATTGGTTTAGTGGGCCATAGCGGTTCAGGCAAGAGCACGCTAGTGAATTTGATTTGCCGCTTCTATGATGTGAGTTCAGGCGCCATCACATTAGACGGGCGCGACATTCGTAGCATCGGAATTGCGGACTATCGCAAGCGCATTGGTTTGGTACTGCAAGAACCCTTCTTATTCTTTGGCACGATTGCAGAAAATATTGCGTACGGAAAACCAGATGCTTCGCGCGAAGAAATTATTGAAGCGGCGCGCGCTGCACATGCTCACGAATTTATTCTGCGCTTACCGCTGGGTTACGACTCCTTAGTAGGTGAGCGTGGCCAATCTCTTTCTGGTGGAGAGCGTCAACGTATCTCAATTGCGCGTGCGCTTTTAATTAATCCAAGCATTTTGATTTTGGATGAAGCAACCTCATCGGTAGACACTACAACTGAAAAAGAAATTCAGCGCGCCTTGGATAATCTGGTGAAAGGTCGCACGACGATTGCGATTGCTCATCGCCTTTCTACTCTTCGAAAAGCTGACCGCTTAGTAGTGCTAGATAAGGGAGAGATTGTGGAGATCGGATCACATGATCAGTTGATGGATGCAAGGGGTGCGTATTACGCTTTGTATCAAGCGCAACTTCGCCACGCTGCAGAACTGGTTGAAGGTGGTGCGATTGGCGAGAGCATTGATGAGAATCAAAATGAAATAGATGAAGAGCGACTTCAAGTTATTGCCAAAGATGTCGGGGGAGAGGTATGAGTCACCATCAAAAATCCTATACTCTGGAGCGTGATGCCCTTGGTCGTCTAGTGTTTACAGATGCTCAGGGAACTTCGCACATTGGCGTCTTTCCAGTAAGGGCGTTCCCAATTACAGAGCCAGAGGCCGGAATCTCCATCATGGACCAGTCTGGTAAAGAGTTGTGCTGGTTTGATGATGCCAAGACTATTCCTGAGGGTGACTTAGCTCTTATTAAGGAAGAGTTGGCGGCTCGTGAGTTCATGCCCGTGATTAAAAAGATCACCAAAGTGTCTACTTTTGCCACTCCAAGTCTTTGGGATATTGAAACTGACCGAGGCCCCACCAGAATTCGCCTCAAAGGTGAGGAAGATATTCGCCGTATTGCCGGAAATACACTGCTAATAGCTGACTCCAATGGACTGCAGTTCTTGATCTCAGATTCCACGAAGCTCGATAAGGTTAGCAAGAAGCTTTTGGACCGGTTCAGATAGCAATTTCACTGCTAATTTTTATTAGGGTTATTACTAATTCAACTAGTGAAAGCCCTAGGTATCGATTTAAATATTGTTGATGCCAATCAAGAGATCTGTGCCCGGATCGATCAAAAATCATTACACAACAAAGAAAAGCCAAAGTAATATTGGTATTCAAAAATTTTTTGGAGGAGCGTTCATGAAGATGAAGTTAAAAGGGGCATTGATTTCCACCGCATTAGCCCTCGGTGCTGTTGCTGTTTCACCTGCTTTTGCTGCTTGGGAGCCAACCAAGCCAGTTGAGTTCATTATTCCTGCCGGTCCTGGTGGTGGTGCTGACCAAATGGCTCGTGTTATTCAAGGTATTGTTACTAAGCATAACTTGATGAAGCAATCCATTATTCCAATCAACAAGTCTGCTGGTGCGGGTGCTGAAGGATTTCTGGCAATCAAGGATGCAAAGGGTGATCCAAACAAAATCATCATTACTTTGTCAAATCTGTTTACTACCCCAATGGCAACAGGCGTTCCTTTTAACTGGAAAGAAATTACTCCGGTAGCTATGTTGGCTCTAGACCAGTTTGTTCTCTGGACCAATGCTGATAAGCC
>NZ_NCJB01000260.1:0-3454 GCF_002282275.1 Polynucleobacter sp. 39-46-10
ACCTACACAAGGATCATGACGACCTTTGGTTTGCACAGTAATGGGCTTACCATCTAGATCAACCGATTCCTTTGGACTCAAGATACTAGAGGTCGGTTTAATTGCAATCGATATGCGTAGATCTTGACCGGTACTAATTCCGCCCAAAGTACCGCCAGAATTATTGCTTGCAAATCCATCTGGATGGAGTTCATCGCCATGCTCGCTACCGCGTTGTGCTACCGACCTAAAGCCAGCACCAATCTCAACGCCTTTGACTGCATTAATACCCATCATGGCATGGGCGATATCGGCATCCAACTTATCAAATAGAGGCTCACCCAAACCAATGGGCACATTACGCGCCCGCACTTCAATCTTGGCGCCACAGGAATCCCCTGCTTTGCGCAGTGCATCCATATAAGCTTCTAACTGGGGAACAATATCGGCGTTTGCAGCAAAGAAAGGATTGCTCTCAATGAGTGCTGCATCTTGAAACGGAATTTCAATTTCACCAAGCTGACTCATGTAGCCATAAAACTCAGTGCCATATTGTTCTTTGAGCCACTTCTTAGCAATAGCTGCTGCAGCCACTACAGGCGCAGTCAATCTCGCTGAAGATCGCCCACCACCACGAGGATCACGTAAGCCGTATTTGTAGTGATAAGCGTAATCAGCATGGCCAGGTCTAAATGTCTGCAGGATGTTTCCGTAGTCTTGACTGCGCTGATCCGTATTACGTATCAATAAACCAATTGGGGTCCCAGTGGTTTTGCCCTCGTAGACACCCGATAGAATTTCAACCCTATCCGCCTCTTGACGCTGTGTGACATGACGCGAGGTTCCCGGTTTTCGACGATCTAAATCAATTTGCAAGTCTGCTTCACACAGAGACATTCCTGGAGGGCAGCCATCAACAACGGCGCCAATCGCGGGACCATGGGATTCACCAAAGGTGGTGACTGTAAAGAGGAGGCCTAAAGTATTTCCTGACATATCGACATTATGTCATCTGTCAGGACTATCGGGCTAGGTCACTTAAGGGGATGCCTTTTCGGGCTCTTCTGGCCAGTCGCGGATATATGCCTTCAGCATGGTGTTTTCGAAGTCTTGAGCTTCAACGACGGATTTAGCCACGTCATAGAAAGAAATCACACCCATCAGCATCTTTTGATCTATCACTGGCAGGTAGCGGGCATGCTCTACCAACATCATCCGTCGAACCTCATCGATCTCGGTTTCCATATTGCATGTCAGTGGTTTGGAATTCATCACGCTTTGTACCGACAGATTATCCAATTTGCCATGATGCTTAGCCAAGGCAGCAATCACCTCACGGAATGTCAGGATGCCGACAAGCTTGTCGTATTCCATGACCACCAAGGAGCCGATATCGTGGTCACTCATTACCAAGACCGCTGTTTGCAAAGTAGTCTCTGGAGCTACCGTAAATAGAGTGCTACCTTTTACGCGCAATATGTCACAAACCTTCATTTGGTCTCCAGCAATAAGTTCTTATATGAACAATATATTCTCAAGCCCAAAGGGAATCAAGGGTCAATTGAGGTATTTCAGTAACGAATAACCCTAAGCAGCCCGCTCCGAATGCTGGGGAGGTTGGCAACCAAGACTGCTCCAGCCAAGGTAATCCACCAAGTCAGATAAATCCAAATGAGCGCCAAGGGGAAAATAGCAAAGGCACCATAGACCGTTTTGTAAAAGGCCACATTAGTTAAAAAGAGGCCGAAGCCAAACTTCATTAATTCGAAGGTAAGAGCGGCAAAAAAGGCGCCACTAAACGCATCGCGCCACTGAATTTGTGTATATGGCAAAACTTTATAGGCCACGGAGAATACCGACATTGCTAAAAGCACCGGAACTACGGTTGCGAATAAGCTTAAGCCAAAACTTAGGGCTTCCGTCCACCCTTCTGCCGCACTAAATAGCAAACCGCTCAAATAAGTCCCGATACCAAGCAGAATGGGGCCCATTATTGTGGCCGCTGAATAGACTGCGACCTTTTTCACAATGGGTCGCCGCTCCGAGACACGAAAAATTTGATTAAAAGCATTCTCAATCACTGCCATTGTCATCATCGTCGTAATCACGAGACCAATCAAACCAAGCAAGGTCAGACCCTTGGCCTGAGCCGAAAATTGATTCAAGTAGTTAAAGACTTGTTGATTTAATCCGCCAGGCATATAGGTATCGAGCAGCCAAGCCTGAACGGCATATTTAATCCGCACTACGCTGGGAAGATAGCCAATCAGAATAGAAGCCACCGTCAGCATTGGGACCAAGGACAGCGTAGTTGTGAAAGCCAAACTAGCCGCCACTTGCTTCAGATTTTGTCCGCGATTACGCTCCCAGATCTCTTTTCCAAGAGAGAGCCATAATTGAGGATTACGAATGAGGCGCATCGCCCATATCATAAGAGATAAGAGAAAAATATGAGCCAATCAGACATATTAGTTTTGTACTACTCACGCTATGGTGCAACCCGCAACCTTGCACGGCTTATTGCCGAGGGGATCGAAAGCGTTCCAGGTGCTAATGCTCGATTACGTACCGTGCCAGCCATCTCCACTGTTTGTGAATCTACAGAGGCGGCAGTTCCATCTGATGGCGCTCCTTATGTTGAGTATGCAGACTTAAAAGAATGTATTGGTCTAGCTCTGGGATCACCCACTCGCTTTGGCAATATGGCGGCTCCCATGAAATATTTTTGGGATGGCAGCTCGTCAGAATGGATGAATGGTGCACTCATTGGGAAGCCAGCTTGTGTTTTCACCAGCACGGGCAGTTTGCATGGCGGCCAAGAAAGCACCCTTCTCACCATGATGATTCCCCTACTTCACCACGGCATGATGATCATGGGTATTCCGTACAGCGAATCCGACCTCATGAGTACCTCAACTGGTGGCAGCCCTTACGGTCTCACCCACCTTGCACATGCCGATGGCCGAGCTCCAATCAGCGCTGAAGAGCAACGCTTAGCAATTGCTCAAGGCAAGCGCTTGGCACTCACAGCACTCAAACTCATTTAAGGCAATTCATGCTCAAAAGCTGGCTATCCAAAAACCCGTATCAACTGATTGCTACAGCAGCTTTTGTTGACCTGTTTATTCTATGCATTGCCTGGGAATGGTTTATTTCCCCATTGAGACCTGGTGGCTCGTGGCTCATTCTCAAGGCCATCCCCCTCTTATTTGCCATTCCAGGACTCTGGAAAGGTAATGTTTACACCATGCAATGGGCTTCCATGCTGATCTTGCTCTACATCACCGAGGGACTGGTCCGCATTCTGGAAACAGGGGCTAATTTCTGGATGGCTGCACTGGAAACCACCCTAGGTACCGTCGCCTTTGTTTGCCTGTTGATCTACCTCAAACCCATTAAAGCCCGGGCTAAAGCGGCAAAAAAGGAGCGCGCTGCAGCAGAAATACAGGGTTAAAGGGTCAAAAAAGGGCTTATT
>NZ_NCJB01000261.1:0-3421 GCF_002282275.1 Polynucleobacter sp. 39-46-10
AGGCCGACCCAGAATGTAAGCCCATCATGAACGCCAAGACCGGGGCCTTAATGCCTTGCCCTGGTAGCGATAAGCAATTTTATAAATCGATTCCGGCCTTAAATACAACTGCACCAAAAGTGAAGCAGGGTACAGAGGTTCAGACATCTAAAGCAACTACAAGCCCATCATCAACTTCTACCTCAACACCCACTTCAGCACCAAAGGCCGTTACTGCACCAGTTGAGTGCAAGCCACAACTCCATCAAAAGTCTGGCAGCCTCATGCCGTGCCCAGCACCCTAGGGTGTGGGTCACAGTCTTGAATGAGGCGTATGATCAGTTCAACTAGCCTAAGAGCTAATCCACATCAAATCACGCATCGGATCCAAAAATGAATAAATTAGGTGCTTTAGTTGTAGCAATTTCTGCAGCCACTTTATTGGCGGCATGTAGTAATACTCCTAAGTTGGCAAGTCAGCCAATGCCAAAGTCTGGCTTCTTACCAAATTATTCTGTGCTGGTGCCAATGGCTACGTCTGAAGCCGATACCCGTATTTGGAGATATCGCAAGGCGGGTGTCAATCCTGGCGCATACACTGCAGTAATTTTGGACCCAATTTATTTAAATCAGAATGCTACTAAAGAAATTTCTCCAGAGGTGATTAATCAGGCGCAGATCGCATTGCAGGATTCAATGGTCAGCGCAGTGAATAGTCGCGGAAATATCAAGATCGTAAATCAGCCTGGTCCAGGTGTAGCGCGAATCTCTGTTGGTATTACTGGGGCAGAAAGTTCAGCTGATAGTTTGCAGCCGTGGAATTTCACGCCGATTGGCTTGGCCATGAATGCGGCTGCTTATGCCGGTGGCGTGAACTCTAAAACTCCAGCGATGCTAGTGGAGAGCAAGATTACTGATAGCCAAACCAAAGATGTGATTGGTGAAGGCTTGGTAACAATTCAGGGAGAGTCTTTCCGAACTGGCGGAGGTTCCGTTGAATCATTTGTCGCTATGGCCAAAAAGGTAGTGAAGGTAGCTATGGAAACTTCTGCCGATCCAAGAGCTACTGGGGCTAAATAAATTTCTGATGCGAGCTTTCATTTCTAATCTTGGTCTCATCGGTGCAGCAGTATCCATTTTCATTGCAACTCCTGTGTATGCTGATGAGGCATCACGTAATAAAGAGATTCAAGAACGTTTTTCTCAGTATGATGTCAATCGAGATGGCAAACTTACTCTTAATGAGGCTAAGGGGTGTATGCCTCGAGTCTACGATCATTTCAGTAGAATTGATGAGCAGAATAAAGGCTATGTTACGGTTGCTCAGATTGAGGCAATGGCCGCTAGGTAATTAGATTGATAGAATGAAAGGGCCTCAGATGAGGCTCTTTTTTATTGGAGTAGATGATGACTTACGTAATTGAAGGTTTTAAGGATTCCATCATTACAGTCCCTTCGGCAGATGGCCCGATTGATATTGCTTGCCAGACTGCTGGCTCCGGTCCCGCGTTGCTACTGCTGCATGGATTTCCTCAATCTAAAGCAATTTGGCGTCACATTGCCCCTCAGTTGGCAAAGCGTTTTTCTGTGGTCGTGACGGATCTTCGTGGTTATGGCGCCTCATCAAAACCAGCTGGGACTCCAGATCATTCAACCTACTCAAAAAGATCCTTGGCTACTGATCAGCATGCCGTGATGCAAGCCCTTGGGCACAAGACATTCTCGGTATTAGGTCATGATCGTGGTGGGCGTGTATCGCATCGTCTAGCAATGGATTTTCCTGAGAGCATCGAGCGCCTGATGGTGCTCGATATTTCTCCAACACTCGCAATGTACGAGAACACTACGATGGAATTTGCTCGAGGCTATTGGCATTGGTTTTTCTTAATCCAAGCGCATCCTATTCCTGAGACGCTGATTGGCGCTGACCCCGAGTTTTGGATTAAAAACCATATGGGCAGGCATGCTGGTATTGGAATTTTTGACTCACAACCGTGGTCTGAGTATCTAGAGGGTGCAAGTAATCCGGCATCTTTGCATGCCATGTGCGAGGACTATCGTGCGTCTGCTTCAATCGATTTAATACATGATCGAGCTGATAGAGCTGCTGGTAAGAAATTACCAATGCCATTTCGAGTCCTATGGGGAGATCGCGGCCTAATAGCTAAGTGCTTCTCACCAATTGAAGACTGGAAGAGGGTGGCTGCAGATGTTTCTGGAAGAGGGGTTCCTTGTGGCCACTACATTCCTGAGGAATTGCCGCAGGAGCTGCTTGCTGAGGCAGAGAAATTCTTTGCTTGAGTATTCTATTTGGCTAGTTTGGGCAATTTTTTAGAAGTGGCTGGCCAGCTTAAAACAATCTTGGGATTAATTTTTAAGATCTTCTTGTCTTTATCTGGATAATTAACTCGGGACAATAAATCAGCAATCAAATTCAGATGTGCAAGCTTTTTGTCATTTGCACAGATGACGGTCCACGGCGCATCTGATGAATTAGTTTTCTTGAGCATTTCGTCTCTAGCTTCAGAGTAAGCGTCCCACATCTTTTGAGCTTTCTGATCGATAGGGCTGATCTTCCACTGCTTCAGCGGATCTTTTTTGCGATCTTTAAGCCTTTTTTCTTGCTCTTCTTTGGAGATATCGAGGTAGTACTTAATGATTTGAATTTCGGATCTTACAAGTAGAGATTCAAAATCATTTACAGTTGCCATGAATAGTTTGTATTGGTCATCAGTGCAAAAGCCCATCACTTTTTCTACGCCGGCGCGGTTATACCAACTTCGATTAAAGAGGACGGTTTCACCAGATGATGGGAGTTGCGCAACATATCTCTGAAAGTACCACTCATACTCTTCAAGGGATGAGGGGGCAGCTAGAGCAACAACCTTGGTATCTCTTGGGCTTAAATTTTCAGTAACACTTTTAATGCTGCCATCTTTTCCTGCGGCATCACGTCCTTCAAAAATAACTAAGAGACGTTTGCCTTTTTGAATGTTATGACGCTGTAGTTTGACTAATTCAATCTGCAGAAGCCGTAAGTCTGCCTCGTAAGTATCCTCAGAAATCAGTGACTTACTCACGGGCAGTCCTTAGGAAATGCTGAATGATTATTGAGCGGGTGTCTCTGAAACTACTTTTTTAGCTGGAGCTCTTTTTACGGCAGCCTTTTTTGCAGGAGCCTTCTTAGCCACAGCTTTCTTGGCCGGCGCCTTCTTAGCGGTAACTTTTTTAGCTGGAGCCTTTTTCGCAACCGCTTTCTTTGCAGGTACTTTTTTAGCTGGAGCCTTTTTCTCTAACTTATCAAGAGCTTTAGCAAGCTTATCAATTAATTTCTCTCTGTCAGCCTCGAGCTTGTCTAGTTTTTTCAATAATTGCTTCACTAATTTTTTCTGACTCATGACGTATTCCTTTAAATAGGGTGCTTGTTATTTAATCTGTGTAA
>NZ_NCJB01000262.1:0-3409 GCF_002282275.1 Polynucleobacter sp. 39-46-10
TACTTCAGGCATCGAAGAAAAAGCCGCCAGAAAAGCTGTAAGCAAGGAGTAATTGATGCCCCACGACCCAAAGTGCCTATTTTGTAAGATTTCCAAGGGCGAAATCCCATCGCAGAAGGTATACGAGGATGACGAGATTTATGCCTTTAAAGATATTAATCCTGCCGCCCCTATTCATTTTTTGATGATTCCTAAAAAACATATCCCCATGTTGGAGTCTGCAGAAGTGGTGGATGCGCCATTGCTAGGTAGAATGATGGAATTAGCACCGCGTCTTGCCAAGGAGCAGGGTTGCCGTCCCGGAAAAGATGGCGGCTTTAGATTGGTAGTGAACAATGGTGCAGATGGTGGGCAAGAGGTTTATCACTTGCACTTGCATGTGATGGGCGGTCCGCGCCCCTGGAAAAAATAGTCCGAGGAGATTAAAAATGGGTTCATTTAGCATTTGGCATTGGTTGATTGTTTTGGTAATCGTGATGTTGGTATTTGGTACCAAAAAATTGCGTAATATCGGTACTGACTTAGGTGGTGCTGTGAAAGGTTTTAAAGATGGCATGAAAACGCCTGAAGCCACTGAAGAGCCAAAAGAGCAAATTCAGAGCGCTGCCACATCAATAGAAAAAACTGTGGATGTTCAGGCAAAAGACATCAATAAATAATTGATGATAGAAATAATGCGCGGCTGCAATGATTGATCTCGGAGTTTCAAAGCTTGCACTCATTGCAGTAGTTGCATTGGTGGTAGTCGGCCCAGAGCGCCTTCCTAAGATTGCCCGCATGGCAGGTAATTTGTTCGGGCGCGCTCAACGCTATATGGCTGATGTCAAATCCGAAGTGAGCCGGCAGATGGATGTTGAGGAGTTTAAGAAACTCCGTGAAGAAAGTGTCTCCGCTTTTAAAGATGTTGAGAGCTCGATTCAATCTACTGTTCAAGAGGCGGGAGCCAATTTAAGCGACCAAGCTGATATTGGTGCGAATATGTTTATGCGAGCCCCTTTGGACGAAAAAGAAGTACTGCAAAAATCGATACGCCAGGGTCGCAAGAGTTGGGGTGTAAGACGTGCAGCAAGACCCGTTTGGTTTAAGCGTTCGACTGGCATGCGCACGCGCGTGCAATCTGGTGCTGCTCGTATGAAACGCTTCCACCATACTGCAGGCAAATAAATTAGCCCAAAGAAAAGTAAATACACATATCAATGACGCAAAATAATTCAACAGAAGATTCGGGCTTACAAGAATCCTTCCTGTCTCATTTATTTGAGTTGCGTGATCGCATCATTAAGTCGGCCCTAGCAATCATTGTGGTTTTTATTTGCCTGGTTTACTGGGCGCCTGATATTTTTCATTTGTTCGCACAACCATTACTTCAAGCATTGCCCGCCGGCGGCAAGATGATCGTGACAGATGTGACCGGTTCATTCTTTGTTCCCATGAAAGTCACCATGCTGGTTGCATTCTTAATTGCCTTGCCGGTAGTGATGTACCAGTTATGGGCTTTTATTGCACCAGGACTATATCAACATGAGCGTAAGTTGATAGTGCCTTTAGTTGTCAGTAGCTATGCCTTATTTATTTTTGGTATGGCATTTGCTTACTTCTTGGTATTTCCAACGGTATTTAAATTTATGGCTAGCTATAACGCACCTTTGGGCGCTGAGATGTCGACTGACATTGATAACTACCTTAGCTTTGCAATGACTACCTTTTTGGCCTTTGGTATTACCTTTGAGGTGCCTGTGGTTGTCGTGGTTCTTGTCCGCATGGGCATGGTGCCGTTAGCCAAGCTGAGAGAGATTCGTCCTTACGTGATTGTTGGTGCTTTTGTGATTTCAGCAATCGTCACGCCACCAGATGTGTTGTCTCAATTACTTTTGGCTGTGCCAATGAGCCTTCTTTATGAGCTCGGACTCCTAATAGCACGATTTTATATGCCTAAGCCTTCAGACGAGGATGCTGGGACAACAGCAAACCCAGATCCTCAAGCCACTGCTTGATCTTGCGAGAAGGTGGCGGTAAGCCATTCCGTTACTCGATCAAAACGATAGCGCCTTTGCCTGAGGTTTCCCTCTAAGTTGGATTCGCAGCTGGCAAAAACTTTTCCTGCGGCAAGTAAAGATCGGCGTTGCTGGGTAGTATCAATTTGAATGAGTCTAGGTAATATCTTTGGCAATTCGTGGCGAATATCGACTACGACACAATGTTCATGCTGTAGTTGGCCAACTTCGCAAAGCAGTAACTCGGCTTTACTCAAATTAAATTGATTGGCGATGATGAGTCGGTGGCAGAGCAAAATCCACTCCTCATCTAATTTGTGTTCAGCGTGATGGTTTAATGCCTTTTCAGCGCAAGTGGCTAATTCAGGCCAATCATTCTTTCTAGGGTCGGAGACATTTTCTAAAATCTTTCCGAGCAATTCCTTTGCTTCAGGTACGCCTTGTTGGTGTGCCTGCCAAACCCAGTAAGAGGCTTGGAGGCCTCGAACCTTCTCTTCAACTTTCTCGCGCTTACGCCACAGGTTAGCGCCCCTTCTAAATTGAGCTACCGGATGACCCAAATCTGCAGCGCGATCAAAACACCGATCACTTTCGCTGGCGTTGTATCCGGAAAACTGGGGGCGACGATAAATCTCCCCAAGTGCAAACCAGGCATCACGATCACCATCTTTTGCGGCAAGCTCTAACCAATAGGCTGCTTTCTTCAGTGAGGCATTCGATTTGCCGCTGCCCACCCCAATCAAGTCATTCGCATCAGAATCAACTTCATTGAATTGGGCTAGACGTAAGCCCAAGGTGAGTTTTGCAATCGTTAGACCAAGTTCTGCTGCCCGTATTAATGCCGCTTCATTCTTTTCTAAAATCCAAGCATTCCAAAGAGAGGAGAGTGCTTCATCTTTTGGTTGCAGCTTGATAAGTAGTTCTTTGGCGGAATTAGTAAATGGTGTTTCTGATTCTGCCAGTTGAAGAAGAAATTCCTTTGCGGTTTTTTGAAACACAAAAAAATCACGCTCACCATCCTGCTTAGAAACCCAGTTGGCTATTTCCGTCTGTAGATCTTTTTTATTGGGATCAAGCAGTAACTCTGCAAGCTGCCATTGCGCAGCGTAACTTGCAGAAATATTGGATTGCGCTAACTTCCAAAATGACTTCCACCCAAAGGAGAAGGCTGGCGAGTTCAGGGTAGCAACAAGCGGAACCGCTGAAATCTGCTTAAACATTTCCAAAAATTGCGGTGAAGCTACTTCAAGATGGGTAATTTCAATATCACCTGAGCTTGTGGTGCTAAGTAACTGATTTTGAAGTAATAAATACGATTTTTCTAGCCAAATCAAGGCATTAGCAGGCTGGATTGGGGTTTTAAAGGCCCCCGTAAGATAGGCGGAGGCCAAATTTTGTTGTGCAGAAACGTCACC
>NZ_NCJB01000263.1:0-3404 GCF_002282275.1 Polynucleobacter sp. 39-46-10
TCACCCAATAAATTAATTTACTACGGGTGTTCCTAGCAAGAGAATTTCTCTAGTAAGTAAGCCGCTATCGCTATCACGCATATTCCATAAATCTAATTGTGTTTTTGAGGCATAGGGGTCGACATAGACTCCATCTTTTCTTAATTCAAAATGTAGATGAGGCCCAGTAGAGCGACCAGTTGATCCAACATAGCCAATCTCTAAACCGCGTCGGACTTCGTTGCCCACTTGCAACTCAACGTTGTAGCCACTTAAATGCGCATAGTAGGTACGATAGTTTCCAGGATGTTCGATGATGATGAGGTTGCCAAACGCGCCGCTATAGCCGAGATGAACTACCTTGCCTGTAGCTACGCTAAAAACTGGTGTGCCTTTTGGTGCTGAGTAGTCAATGCCCATATGTGTTCGATAGCGCTGTTTAGGGGCCGCTACAGGAGTGCCATTCTTGGGTGCTGCTGCTTTCTTACTGGATGCTCGCACACTACCGACTCCTCTGGAGATGCGTCGGTAGCTTAAGGGATTGGTCCAAAACGTGCGCTCAATAGATTCACCGCTGGCGGTATAAAAACCACCCGGGATATCGTTCCTTTCAACCCAAAATGCACTTGAAAAGACTTCGCCGCTAGCTGGGTCAATAATTTCTGCTGCCCAAATTTGCGCCCAACGCTCTTTATCACCAAAGTCCACAATCAGGCGAACAACGCTGTTGGTGTTTTCAAGCGCATTATTTTCTTCTGGATAAATTTGCTTGATGACCGAGTTCAATTCCCAAACTAGTTCAACTGGTAATTTATCGCCCACTTTTTTGGGGTCATACAACACATCGCTTAGCGGTAGTTGAATCTCTGTAAAACGTTTGGATTCATCTCTTAGATAGTCTTGTTGAATCAAGAAGCTACCAGCTGCCGAGGGTGTAAAAGTCCAAATTTCTGTCTTAGCATCTTGTATGGGGCCATTCATGATGCTAAGTGATTCAAAGCGGTTACGACTTCCTAGAGCTAGAGCGTAAGGAATGCAGTCACCCCGCATTCGATCAAAAAAACCTTGAGTTTGCGATTTAAAAAAATCACTCAAGCTGGGATCGTCTAAGCCTAAATTAGCTGGGAGACTCTCTTCGTTATAGCTTCGACGAAGGCAGCCACGTTGGATACGGTAATCTAGGTTGGCTATATCTTGATTGTTAGGTGCACCCTCAATTTGTTTGAACAATTCAGGATTTAAGCTCATGCTTTTGGCAGGCTGAGTTAGGGAGCCATTCTTCACTTGAAGCCCAGCCTGCTTACTCTTTTGCACTACAGGCTTTTGCTTTACTTGAGGTGCCTTGTTGGCTTTACTATTTTGAGTCGTAGTTTGCGCTAGAGCGCTAGAGACGAGCTCCACCCCTGGCAGTTGAATAAACCCAACTAGGGCAAATCCAGTTACTTTGATTACCCTTTTTAAAAACAGGGACCACTCACAGACTTTTTTCTTCACTCATTAATTATCCAATATTGTTGCGGCAGATCAGCGCATTTGAAGCATGCTGTGCTGCAACAATATTGAATTAATTGAGTTCGGGCGCTATTTTTAATACCTCAAATGCTGCCTTGAGACGTATTTCATAGACTTGCTTCATTTCTCTCGCTTCTTCTGGTGACCACTCTCTGAAGCCTGCGCCCTTGGACATACCCGTTTTTCCAGTGCTCACTAGATCCATGACGCAAGCAGGTGGCGCATTAATGTTGGATAGAGAAGGGTAGATTACCTCTGCGGCTAGTGCCATACCCTCCCATCCAGAGATTTCTTTTTGAGTCATTGGCCCAACTGCTGCGTAACGAAAGCCAAAACTGTAGCGCACCGCAGTATCAACATCATCTGGCGAGGCGATTCCCTCTTGCACCAGTGAGAGTGCTTCGCGCATTAAGGCATGCTGAATTCGGTTAGCCAGAAATCCCGGAATATCACGCTTGACTAATACCGGTTTTTTGCCATGGGCGCGATAGAGGCTACAAATCTGCTCTGCCATTTGAGGATCTGATGTTGCACCCAGCACCACCTCCACCAAAGGAACGATATGAGCGGGCATGAAGTAATGGGTATTGAACATGCGGTAGCTTGTTGGAAGGCCTTGCGCAATATCGCTTATAGGAAAGCCTGAGCTATTACTACCAATTGGAATGCTGGGTGGTACACGCTGATCAAGCTCGCTAAATATTGCCTTTTTCAGCTCTAGGCGCTCAGAGATGGTTTCAATAATGAGATCGGTGTTCTCCCAATCTGACCAGTCTGCGATAGTGCCAGCAATGAGTTGCGCACCGCTTTCTCGCCATGCTGGATTAATGGAGTCGGCGCATTCCTCCACCTTGGAGAGACTCAGCTTTGCTTTCTCAAGATCCCTGCCCAGCAAAATCGTGTTGGCACCAAATGCCAGAAAGCCAGCAGCAATACCCACACCCATGGTGCCCGTACCTATCACAATGACTTTACTCATAACTTTCCCAAATTTGTAAATGATGCCTGTTAATTAGCGACTCATTATTCCTTATTTATGAGCCGTCATACATCTGCAATTATGGCTACAATAATTTTTTGAATACAGGAGCCCTCATGCCAATTATTGAGTCAGTATCAGTAGCTGCAGTAGCGGTGCCTCTAGATAAGGTCACCTCTTTTTCTACGCGCACAGTTTCAGAGCGTCACTATTGCTTAGTCAAGGTACGTGGCAAAGATGGCAATGAGGGTATTGGCTTTTGCTACGTTGGTAGTGCGGGCGGAGAAATTGCCAAGATTGCAGTAGAGCAATTGCTAGCCCCAAAATTGATTGGTCAAAATAGTCATCGCAGCGAAGGACTGTGGATGGATATGTATAACGAGTCTATTTTGCAAGGGCGCGCTGGCGCAGTCATGCGTGGCATTTCTATCTTGGATACCGCACTTTGGGACTTAAACGCCCGTGCCGCAAAACTACCTCTTCACCATTACTTAGGCTCAGTTGTAGATGACCGTGTGCCGGCTTATGCCAGTGGTGGCTATTATTTAGACGGCAAAACACCTGCCAAGCTGGGTAAGGAGATGGAGTCTTACGTAAAACAGGGTTTTAAGGCCGTCAAAATGAAGGTGGGGCGTCTATCCCCAAGAGAAGAAGAGGCGCGCGTTAAGGCTGCTCGTAAGGCTGTAGGCGACGATGTTTTACTGACCTTGGATGCCAACAATGCCTGGCGTGATCTGCCAACTGCCTTGGAATATATTCGTCGCTTTGAGGCTTACAACCCATACTGGATTGAGGAGCCATTTTCACCGGATGCGATTGACCTGCATGCGGCGCTGGCACGTCAAACCAAGATCAACGTTGCTACCGGTGAGATGGAGGCTGGACGCTGGCGTTTTAGGGAGCTGATTGACGCTGGCGGTGCAGCTATTCTGCA
>NZ_NCJB01000264.1:0-3376 GCF_002282275.1 Polynucleobacter sp. 39-46-10
GTTCAAATGGGCTGATCATGCCTTGCTCGCCCATGCGGCGGATCCAGTGGTCAGATTTAATAGTCATGGCCGAATTGTAAAACCATCGCAGGCCATATGACCACCAATTTACGAGCTAATAGGCAGGGGGGTAAAAATCACCCTCTCAGGGGCATTGAAGATCTCAAAATGCTTGCCAGAACAGCGGGATAGAAGTGTGAGATTGGTTTTGCGGGCGAGCTCCAAGCCCATCAAGGTCACGCCGGAGCGGGTCAACAAGAAAGGAACACCCATCTGGGCTCCTTTAATGACCATCTCCGAGGTGAGGCGCCCGGTAGTGAAAAAGATTAGGTCTTTGCCCTGCTTATCTGCCAGCCACATGAGGCCCGAGATTGAATCTACGGCGTTATGCCGCCCAACATCTTCGATGAAATGCAGAAGGCGGACATTATTGTTGCCATCGCGCTCAAAAACAGCGCAGGCATGAACCGAACCCGATTTCCTATAAATGGTGTCATGAACTCGAATGCTATCGATGAGGGCTACGATTGCCTCTTGGGTTAATTGAGGCCCATCTGGCAATCTAATTTCTTCCATCTCCTCAATCAAGCCGCCAAACATCGTACCCTGCCCGCAACCCGTAGTCACCACGCGCTTACTGGTGAGAGCATCAATGTCAACCGTACTGCGATGAGTCTTCACGGCAGCTGAGTCAGTCTCCCAGTCGACCTGAATACTAGCAATATCGTCTGGGGACTCTACTAGGCGCTGATTACGCAAATAGCCCAATACGAGGGCTTCAGGGGCGCCGCCTAAAGTCATCAGGGTGACAACCTCACGCTTATCTAAGTAAATGGTTAAAGGGCGCTCCCCTGGAATATGGGTAGTCTTAATGCGACCCGCCTCATCCATGATCTGCACCTCGTGCACTAAGGGCACGGAAGCGTTAGACATCTGAATGTTGTGGAGCAAAGCCATAAAACGCCTCTTAAATAGGTTCAAATCGGTATTAACTTTAACCGCAGACTAAAATTAGTGCTGAAGTGAGGGCTCAAGCCCCATAATCTTGTATTCACAATTGTTGAATTTATTTCTTTTAAGCCCGCATGAGTAGCCCCAAACGTCGCCTGCTAGTTACATCCGCCTTGCCTTACGCCAATGGCCAGATTCATATTGGGCATTTGGTGGAATATATCCAGACGGATATTTGGGTGCGCTTTCAGAGAATGCGTGGTCACGAAGTCCACTATGTTGGCGCTGATGACACGCACGGCACTCCAATCATGTTGCGCGCCGAAAAAGAGGGTCTTACTCCTAAAGAACTTATCGCCAATGTTTGGAAAGAGCATAAGCGTGACTTTGATGATTTCTTAATCTCTTTTGATAACTACTACACGACAGATAGCCCTGAGAATGAAAAGCTATCTCAAAGCATCTATCTCAAGTTACGCGATGCTGGCTTGATTGAAATGCGCTCGATTGAGCAAGCCTATGACCCTGTTAAAGAGATGTTCTTACCGGATCGCTTTATTAAAGGCGAATGTCCTAAGTGTGGCGCTAAAGATCAGTATGGCGACTCTTGTGAAAAGTGCGGAGCAACCTACTCCCCGACAGATTTAAAAAACCCGTTCTCTGTAGTGAGTGGTGCAACACCGATTAAAAAGGTTTCCGATCATTACTTCTTCAAACTATCCGATCCTCGCTGTGAAACTTTCTTGCGCGAGTGGACTCAAGTAAAAACTCCCTTACAACCTGAAGCTCGCAACAAAATGAAGGAATGGGTTGGCCAGCCAGGAGATAGCAAGCTTGGTGACTGGGACATCTCCCGTGATGCCCCCTACTTTGGCTTTGAAATCCCCGACGCGCCTGGCAAGTATTTCTATGTTTGGCTTGATGCGCCGATCGGCTACTACGCTAGCTTCCTCAACTACTGCCAGAGCAAAGGCTTGAACTTTGAGGAATGGGTTAAGCCCGATACAACAACCGAGCAGTACCACTTTATTGGCAAAGACATTCTGTATTTCCACACACTCTTTTGGCCAGCAACTTTGCACTTCGCAGGCTACCGCACACCAACCAATGTATTTGCTCATGGCTTCCTCACTGTCGATGGCGAGAAAATGAGTAAGTCGCGTGGCACATTGATTTCTGCGCATAGCGTAATTGAATCTGGTTTTAATCCTGAGTGGTTCCGCTATTACTTTGCGACCAAACTAAATGACAGCATGGAAGATTTGGATTTAAACCTCCAAGACTTTGTTGCGCGAGTCAATAGCGATCTATTGGGCAAGTACATCAACATCGCAAGTCGTAGCGCTGGCTTCTTGGTGAAGCGTTTTGGCGGCGTGGTTTCTGATGCAGCAATGGACAATGCATTGCTTGCTGATATTAGATCCGCCAGTGAAAAAATTGCTGAGCTATATGAAGCTCGTGAATATGCCAAGGCACTGCGTACCATCATGGAGCTGGCAGATAAGGTCAACGCCTTCGTTGATGAGAACAAGCCTTGGGAAATCGCCAAAGATCCGAGCCGTGAATCTGACTTGCCAGGAGTCTGCAGTGTGACCTTGGAGGCATTCCGCCTATTAAGTCTCTATCTCAAGCCGATCTTGCCTCAAGTCACAGCGGGAGTTGAGGACTTCCTCTCGGTCCCCGCCATGACCTGGAATGACCTTAAAACGCCGCTCTCCAGCCAAAATCCAATCAAAGCCTACAAACACCTCATGAGCCGTGTCGAAGCGCCTCAAATCGAGGCTTTATTGGCTGCAAACCTATAAAAACAGCCTCAAAATGGCGAATTTCTAGGAATTAGCCAAAAAGTCGGCAGGTTTGTAGGGAAAATCGTTAATAATGATGGGCTACGCAGTCAGTTGCTGCATGGTAATTTTTGCAAGTTATTGAATTAATTGAGAATTTTAGGAAATATGATGGCTAGGTATACATCCGAATTCACCCAGTTCTTAAATGAACTTAAATCTGAGAAACCGCACCTCGAGGCAGGTCAACAAGCTGGTCGCGCCCTCCTCTGGGATAAAGAACCTTTGACTACTGAAGATCAACGTCGCGCTAAAGCAGCCAAATTAAAACAGCGCGCTTACGTCTACTCGAATGACTAACTCAAGTGGCTCCTTGGGATCTGAGCCAAGCGTTCAATCTGAGTTGCTCGATAGCACTCCGTCGGTTACCGATGGAATGTCTGCGGCATTCGCCAAGTTATATGGTGAGCCCTTATTTAAGCTCCCAACAGATCTCTACATTCCACCTGATGCCTTAGAGGTTTTTCTAGAGGCATTTGAAGGTCCGCTCGATCTCCTGCTTTTCCTCATTCGTAAACAGAATTTCAACGTACTTGATATTCCGATGGCACAGGTGACCCAACAGTACCTGAGTTACATCG
>NZ_NCJB01000014.1:0-25754 GCF_002282275.1 Polynucleobacter sp. 39-46-10
GGGGTGGAGCAGTCTGGCAGCTCGTCGGGCTCATAACCCGAAGGTCGTAGGTTCAAATCCTGCCCCCGCAACCAGTATTTATAAGGCTTTCAGGTCAATCGACTTGAAAGCCTTTTTACTTATTAGTCCTCTCGTAGACGCATCGTAGACAAATAAAGGGAATAGACCCAAGCTAAAAACACAGGAAATAAGATCAGCTCAATAAAAAATACCAACAAAACACAATCACACTACATAACCAACTTAAGGCCAACATTTCAAATAAATAAGAAATTTTGAGCAAGGGTCGGGATTAAAGGGCCTCTAAAAATCAAATTGTCCAAAGCTACGGATTTTTTGGGGACGCTTTAAAATTAGAGAAGTTTTTCGGACAGTTTCTGCACTATCAACTTCTTTCTCTCTTCCACAAACTGCTGGAAATTAGAAAAATCATATGAAATGCCCTGCGGGATCGTCGAAGCTTCTAAAAAAAGCGCATTCTGCTTATTACTCCAGTCAATAAAATCAGTGTCACTCTTTTTTATATTTACTGATCTGCTAAGTAAGTGCAAATTAGAAATAGAGTTTGCATTCTTCTCATAGAAGACAATTTGTTCCGAACTCAAACCTAGCCTCTTATACTCTTCATTGCAGAACTTAGAGATTGGGAAAATATGATCCTGATGGCACTCGTCCCAATATTTTGAGTCCGTCAAAAGCATTAGCAACAAATGTGAATAACGAGAGCTATAACTTTCTTTATCGATCCAAGATACCACGTCATCACGAATTATCTTGCCCCCTTGGAGCAAGTCCATCAACTCTAAAAAACTTTTTCCAGATTTAATGTGGGTTCGCGCAGATTTTAGGGTGGTATCAGAGGATCCACCAAACAACCCTGTTAATTGAGATGTGACTAACCATCTAATTATCTGGCCTTTCTCTATAAGATCCGCCGATTCCTCAGACTCTACAAAAGCGCGATTTTTCTCATGATGATCGAGATAATAGGCGATGGGTATGAGGGAATTTTTTGATATGACATTGGATCTTGAAAAACCATATCTTGAAATTAGCTCGACCGTCAGTTTTAAATAATTCTTTATATCACTCCACTTATCAGAGACCACCTTGAGGTTCGTATTAGTGAAATTAGCTATTCTGTATCTAACATCTAAATCTGACAAAACTAAGGATGCCTTCAATACATCATCTTTTTTAAAGTCATACTCTGGCTTGTGTAGACTTTCTTTATTGAGTAAGTCTACAAAGTCATGGACCTCTTTTCTTGCATGATCAGGTAAAAAAAGATCTTTGTTAGACTGCATGAATGCCAGCAATAGATCAGACTTCTCAAGCTTCATACCGCCATCGTTTAGTCTTACAAAAATGTTCAGCACGGCCTCATCATCGGTGTTCTCAACACTCTCTACGTTCAGGATCTCACTTTCACAAAACCGAGTGTATAGCCGATCGAGTATTCTAAATGCTTCACGCTTTCTTTCACCTTCGGGGTGGAATTGGTTTATACGGTCATGATAGGTGTCTTTAAAAGAGTCTTTTTTTCTATCTTCTGAAATGCTTTTATCATTGTATGGTGCCATCACAGCCCCAACCTTTATCCAAATATTGTTTTCATCATCGGAAGGTAATTCGTCCTCTGATTTAAACTCGAACTCATATTTAAGCCCATCAGTGTTATCGGCATCTTGAATCGTGCTGAGCAAATTTAAACAAAGGGACTTTCTTATGACTTTGCCATAATGCTCATGTGAATATGAGCCTCGTAAGCCTATATTTAAAGCAGACAGCCTTTGTTGCCCATCTAAAATTAATCCAAAGTCATTGAATCCATCGGTTGCTGGCTCTACGTTGTGGGGGAGTTGTTCGCTGTAGTTACATACGAATTCATATAAGTCCATTTTTTGCACGGCTTCTTTCGTCACTTGCCAGACGAGAATAGAACCAAATGGATACCCCTGCATAATCGAATCGAAAAGTTTTTCAATTCTTTTCTCTTTTCTCTTCCATACAAATTCTCTTTGCATAGAAGGTAACAACCAATCGCGATTTATTCGCCCCTGCAGGACGTCAGCGATTCTTTTTGAGTACATCATCATATTCCCTTTATGAAATAGTTGGTTCGCACCAGCACAAGAGTCTTATGCCCGCAAAAGCACTAATCAACTAAGCTTTTAGATTAGCACAACCTAGGCACTCAACAAGCCACTTGAATATCCATTGAAGCAATATTCAAAGTTAAACAATCCGTTTTTTTAAAACTGCAAACCATCCCTCAAGAATCATCACCATAGCCAAGGTATCTAGCTCACAATATCTAAGTAGAGCGTTTGCGATATAAAATCGCTCGCCTCCTGATAATTCTTCAAACTGTAATCTTGCGTATGCAGTTGATGCAGCGCCACCTAAATTGATTTCGAATTCATCATCCATCTCTAATTCGGCTAACTCATCTTCCGAGGCATCGCTAAATACCGGTGGCAGCAACTTATAGGGGTCTTGAACCTTGCCATCAATCTCTTTCCACCAAATCTGGTTCGCGAAGTTAAGACTCTTGATTCTCTGATCTGATCCATAGATTGGCTGCGAATACTTCTCTCGGATAAATTCTGATGAAGACAATATTGCGGGAAGTACTTTTTTAATGGAGTTACTTCCCTTAGTCAGCGGATGAAAAAATACTCTCTTAGACAAGTCACATAGGTCAAACATCGCCCGAGAACCTTCGTGTAGAGTCTTTCCACCTTCTTTTTTCTTGGTTAAGCTCAAGATAAAAGCTCTAAGCTCATCCGTATCGACAGGAGGAGATGGGTCCTCATTTAACTCATCCAATATTGCATTTAAGGTCGTATTCTCATGCGGCGACCACATAAATACTGTGCCCACATCTCCAACCGCCTTTTTAAGCTCTCTGACAAACTCGTAGTTTGGCTTCACGCCTGGCGTGGTGCTGAGGAATTGGGTCTTATGCTCTACCGTGCCGTCACGCTGCATCTCGTGATGAGAAAACTGAAATGCAATATTGGAATATGGCTTTTGACCCTTAAAGAATGGAATAGCCACTCTAGCCGTTTCAAAATCAATGAAATGCAAGGGGTACTGCCACTGAGACCTTGCCTCTTCTAGTAGGTCTTTATTCAAATAAAAACTTTTGCCCCCTGGAGTAGATTGAGATACTTGCATCCATTGGCGCTGACGAGTAGTTAGGCCATGGGAAAAGTCCTCATCCTCACTCTTCCATCCAAGATCAGACTTTTCAACATCACCAAACTTCAAAATGTCGTCCTGGATAAGTCTTTCTTTCCCTCTAAAACCCCAAATATCGAGCACCATGCCATCTTCAAAGTCTTTTGGCGTTAACCCCTTGCGATCAAGCCAGCACTCATACAGACCACTCTTTAAGTCTTGCTCAGAAGCGGTATTTTTAAACTCGCACTTGCCACAATGAGCGCCCACTGGAGAGACTATTTTTTGATCTTTTGCATATGCGTCTGACCAGCGCTTCACAACTTCAGGGAAGTATCCCGTCACTCCTGAAGCCTCAATGGGAAGCTCTAAGATCTCCCTCACATATTCATTGATGTTGATAGCAGTCAGAATGGGGTCACCGACTAAGCTTGCATTAGCCTTCGCAGAAACCTCAATAGATGATCTGCCATTGACTTTCTTGATCTTGAAAAATTGATTGAGACCATCTACCGAACAGGCCTTGGACTTATCTGCCATCAATAGGAAGCTATCGACTTCTAAATTTGGAAATGCCTTCTTAAACACATAGGTCTGAAAGGCAACATCTTGTAGATAAGACAGCATTCCGCCGTCAATACCACCCCGAGCACCTCGAAATCCTCGCTCATCTGTTGAATCAAATGACTTCGCTTTCACCTCAATCAACTCGACTCTATTACCCCGTTTACGAATGACATCCACACGGATAAACAAATCCTCAAAGCGAATGGCAGCTTCAAATATCGTGACATTTTCTTGTGCTAGTAAACGAGTGGTTTCCAGCTCTTGAGCTTCATGTCCATCGACTGTGACCTCAATACCACCTGGATACATAATTTTGGCTAATTCCCCTACCTGAAAGCCGCCTTCTGCCAAGGCCTGCAAAAAGGTATCTTCACTAGAGGTATTGGTGTACTCAGCAGTTTTTCCTGTGTAAAAAAGCTTGGTAGGGCATTCCAGCGCAGTTTTAAAGCGGGACTTAGTTAAATATCTTGGCATAGAAACTCTTTAGAAAATTTACTTCTTAATATCGCTGTACTGATCCGCTGCAGATCTTAAGGTACTGGCCATCTCTTTAACGAGTCCTGCCGGCTTTAAGATTTGAATGCCTGGGCCATGCGACAAAATCCACCAGCGCAGTTGCCAACTATCTAAGACTGTCGCCTTGAGATGCTGCCGGCTATTTTTAGAGCTTAAGATTTGATCTGTTGAAATGGGAGTTTCAGACAAGAGTCGCGCCATCTCATCAGAAATGAGCGCAGTTAATTCGATTTCACCGCCCTCACCAAATTGCAATGCGCCATCGGTAATATATTTATCCAAGCTAAAGCCCTTTAATGGCTTTAGCTTTTCAAAAGTGCGAGTTACGGCCTTAAATCGATGTAAGGCATATAGGCGAACATCTGAATACTCTTTCGCAGTCGCCACCAAGTACACGACTGCCCCACGCGTAACCATCGCCAAAGGGTGTAAGCGCAGTTCAATCAACTTATCGCTCATGCCTTGGTATGTAGCCTGGACTTGCTCATCCAGTAACAACGCATTTTGAATCAACTCCAAAATTCCTTCATCAATGGATGGGGGCAACAATGGCAAAGTAGTGGGTACGGTTTTAACCTTTGCAGCCCACCTCGCCGTCGATGATTTCTTGGCCATCATCGCTAACTGTGATCTTGCTTGCGAGAACTTTGATTGCAGCGTTCTTTGAACCGAGAGCGGCAGCAAAGGTTTGAGGGTATCTTCGACAACTACTAGAGATAGGGCCTCGGCTAAAGTAATGGATGGCAAATCCGCCGGTCTATCAAATGACCAACGCCATTTATAGGGCACCTGATCATCATCACACTCCAAACCAAAAAACTCCTGGAGATCTAGCAAATCTCGTTCCACTTGGCGCTTGCTGATCTCATATCCAGCTTCTATTAACCCCAAAGCCAACTCTTTTGCAGTTTTACCTTCAGTGCGCGTCGGCAAAAGCTTTAGTAGCTCCCACTGGCGAGCTAAGGAGTTCCTGGTTTTATTGGAGGGCATTAGCGAGTCCGCTATGATAATTATTTAACATAGCCAATAGATCATCCTGATAAATGTTTCTATTTTTCATTAGTAATTTAATAATATCATCTAACAAAGTCCGGTTAGATCGCATTTGATCTAACGTTTTTCTGTATTGACGCTCAATATATGCACGCATGAGGGGTTCTATATGGGCAGCCTCTGAGGCGCTCTCGCTATTCACCACAGCCGCCAGATTGACACCCGTATGCTGCGCCTCCTCCATGTCCACGCAAATTCCGTGAACAGCGAAAAAACCACGTACATTTCCACTAATTTCTTCTAAATCAGAGCGCAATCCACTGGTACCGATTTGCTCTACCCCCAATACGAGCTCTTCAGCCGCCCTTCCACCCAAGGCAACACGCACAGAATGTCTGCCGTTTTGATATGCATCACACCCAAGCTCTTGATATAAATAGCCATAAGATTCAACGGTTACCCCCAGAAAACCCTTTCCAGGTGAAACACTCACATAATCTGGGATATTGGCACCATCCGAATCAAGCATTGCCACTAAAGCATGCCCAGCCTCATGCACTGCTGTGCGGTAGAGATTTTTTTCATTCAAATGAGGCCATTGGGCAATATCACCCGTCCCTCTTGCCGACAAGATCACTAAATCTTTATAAGATGCAGGTCGATTCTCTCGCGCTACCAAACGCTTGATGCTTATCGACAATAAACTCAAGCGCCGTTTATCTGGAAAGACAACATTGAGCAAAGTTCCTACTTTTTCTGGATGCTTGGTAATCGAGACATCCCAGCTCTCTCGCCCCACATCCTCCAATAACTCTTCATAGCGCTCCAACGGACTTGCTTTGGGTATGATGAAGCGACGATCAAATCCATTGGCCGAGCGCAATTGTTCGGATAGGTCAATGTATCGCTCCCCCATTACGACAATTATGAGAGGCGCATTGATATTGGCAGTCTCAAGCAATTTAGATAAATGCTCTAAGCTTGGCACATCCCAGCCAAATTGATTCTTCTCACTTTTATCATCCACCTTGATAAAGCACTCTACTGGCAGACAGGCTAAAGTTGGCGTGCTAGGATGATCGCCACTAATTAAATCCAGGCCCTCTTGTTCGCCGGACAGCCAGGATACAGTTTCATCTGACGATAATGTTAAATATTGCATCTCAGCCATTTTGGCAATATTAGGAATCACTTGTTGACAAGCAGAAACATCGGGGCACTCAATCATCACCGCCCGACCCACTAACAGGCTGATGTTTGGGTTTCCGGGATTTTGAACTACGCTCTTTAAGTCATTGGCCCAGTTATGCAGAACTGCGTAACGCTCTCCAAGTATTGGCGAAGTTGATGTAAGCACTTCATTAATTGATTCAAGATGCTTTGTCATTACCCTACCCACTCTATAAAATATTAGTCTAGGCTTAGGGTGCGACAGATTGAGTCGCAAGCAAGAAAGTGTAGCGGCCAAAGCGGAGTGCCATCTCTTCTAGAACATGTGTTCAGAGTCCAAACCAGCGTATTCCTTCCGGGGTGATAGCAAGCACACCAATCTTCGCCTCAGGGGTATCCACCCGCTGCATGAGAATCTTTCCATAGATATTAGGATCAACTAGCGACATAGCATATTATCCAATGCAATCAAACCTAGATTCCTAAACTTATACAGAATCAATAGACTTTACTGCAATGATTTACCATAAAAACTCTCTCAAGTAACAGGCCCAAATTAACGTCGGTTCACGCAAATTAAACCGTATTAATCCTTCTCAAAACCCTGGTCTGAAAATTTAAGCGTCCTGCAATTTTCCGTTACAGTTCTGACAATGCCATCAGGAACTCCATCCGGGACTTCCGCATGAATTTCTAGGGTCACCTTTACATCAGCGCCAATTAAGCCGGATAAATGAGCGATAACCTCATCTGCGATCCTGCCGGCATCTCGCCCAACTCTAGTTGGGTCCAACACTACAGAACCATGAAACCTACCTGGCTTTTTCGTGGAGTCAGACTTAGGAATAAGTGCCCATCCCTCGTCAGTAGTCCGATCGCCAGTATCGCCTCCACTACCCTCTAAAAAATCATCTACTTGAGTTACGCGCTCGGCATCAAGTTGATCACTGGCGATGCCCGACTTAACTAATAAAGCGGTTCCATGAGGATCAATTGAATCGATAATTTGACCTCCGCGAAGCCCCTTATACCGACTGGCAGTCACATCAAAGTCATCGGCCAAGGCGAAGCCATCATTTGCCCATGTTACTAAGCGGACACCCTCGCGAATCGATTCAAGAAGAACTTGAGAATCCCTCAACCTTGGGAGATAAATATATCGAGCAAAATCCTCTACAAGCTGCTTAACGGAAACATGATTGCCATCGCGCCACAGCAAACGATCCAACTCCATCCTGAGTCGCGAAGGTGCAAAACTGGCCAATAACAACTCATCGGTACGCAGCTTTTTGCTAGCACGCACTGCAAGCTTATCCGATCCAGAAAGACGGATTGACTCCCAGGCAACAGGAGCTTGGGCATTTGGCTGAATGGGAACAAGCAGCCACTGGTATGTCTCTGGAATTCTTGCAACCACAGTTGCCTCAGCCCCAGTCTTTTGGGTTTCAGCCTGGGTTACCTGGTAAGGGGTGAGATCAAGCTGTTTTTCATCCCTAAGAATTGAATCCCAAGCAAGGTATTTACGAGTTGCCTCCTCTAGATCCTGCAGCCGTGTTTTATCTGCAGCCAAAAAAACTAAACTGTTTCTATAAATACGTGGTGCATTTCCTCTATTTTCAAGGATGGCCTTAGCAACAACTTCAGCGGCACTATTACTTTCCTTGCTGTATGGATGGCCGATACCTAAGACCACTAATCTTGCATCAAAATCATCTGGAACGTCAGCGCCACCTTGCGGTATTGGGTGCACACGACTAAAGTCACCGGCAAACGCCAAATCTTTACGTATTCTCTGTTCAATTTCGTTGGCAACCTTTTCCGGTTCCCTCTTTAATTGATCCGTACGATCTTCGGCTAGCTTGGTAACGGTAGGTTGAGTTGAATACCAGTAGTGAGGGCCATCTTGGTAAAGATATGTGGCTGCACCAGCCATGCGGCGAAGCGCATCGCCAAAAATAGCTGGAGACTCTCCAGGCATCACACAACCTAATTTAATGCGCCTGTCTTCTATACCTTTATGGGCAGCAGCCGTAGTTGGCGCTGAGCCCATATAGATAGTTCTGGCAACGCGACGGCAAGCTGAAACCTTGCCCAAATTTGGAAGCTCACTATCAATTTTCAATGGCAAGGAATTAGGACCATCAACATCCTTTTCAATAACCGGCACCCAGTTATCAGTTAGGTATCTGGTTAGCTCCGATTGAACGCGTGGGTCATCAATTGAAACGTTTGCAGGAAGAATCAAAGGATTGCGATCACCCTTCTCCCATAGACTATGAATAACAGCGGCCATTAAACGAAGTACGCCTCGTGTGCGCTGAAACTTAACTAATGTTGACCAATCTGTATAAAGTCGATCAAAGATTTCCGGATGAATTGGGTAGGCTGCTTTAATACGCTGCTCATATTCTGACTCATGACACTCTGGCGGGAACTCTGCCTGTTGATTGCGATATAGATCTGAGAATGCCCTGGCAATCACATCCCTGTCTTTAAATTGAGTGGGATCTGATAATGGCTTAAATAAGCGACGCCTAACAATTTCAAAACCCTCTTCAGCCGTCGCAGGCCTCCAAGAAGACTCAACACGCCCCACAACATTGCTTAAACGATCAAGAGCTTCGCGACCACGGGTTCCGCCAACCTCAATATCTTCAGATTGAGCATTTTGTGACCCAGAGGTATCAGACGCAGGAAGACTAATTACAAGCAAAGTATTTTTGGCTAACTTTGCAGATTCAGTGAGAACCTGTGCAAATGTAAATTGTGTCTCAAACCCACCGGCCGGTAAGTCACTTTGATCGTGAAGCTGTCTCGCATATGCTACCCACTCATCAATGAGGATAATAGAAGGCCCATACTCATTGAATAATTCACGCAAAACATCTCCAGGACTTGTTGCATTCTCATCATCAGCCTGGATCCGCTTATAAGCCTCAGCGCCGCCCAATTGCCACGCCAACTCACCCCAAAGAGTCCTAACTACAGTACCGTCAGACTTTACTGAGGGATTGCTTGGAGAGATTTTATTTCCAACTAAAACGATTCTTTTAGCTTTAGGAATCTTTGTTGCACCAGCCTCCTGCATAACAAGATCAATACCAGGCAACTCAGTTGGGTTGGCACCCGAAAAAAGATGGTACAAGGCCAACATCGAGTGAGTTTTCCCGCCACCAAAATTGGTTTGTAGCTGGACTACTGGATCACCACCATCTGTGGTGAGTCTTCTAACAGCTCCAACAAGCATTTCTTTCAAACTTGAAGTCAAATAAGTGCGCCGGAAGAATTCAACTGGATCTAAATACTCGTCGGCGCCCTCTCCCAAATGAACTTGCCATAAATCAGCAGCAAACTCAGCCTGTTGGTATCTTCCGCTAGCAACATCATCATGAGGCATCACCACTTCACGCCATGGTTTAAGTGTAGAAGCTACACCACTCTCAATGGCAATACCTGCTGTCTTACGTTTTTCACCACGCGCCTGCTCATCAAAACGGACGCGCAGCAACTCCATTCGCATTTTCTCCACATCATCAGCTTGAGAGGCTGAAATAGCAGTTAATAACCTTACTGATGAGTCTAGGGCACGATAGGCATCATCACTAGAAAAAGCTTCTTGGTGCGCCCACTTATTGCGAACTGCGATAATTTCATTAACCAAGCTACGATCGGTCTTACCCAGCACCTGACGGAAAACATCACTCCATTTCCTATCCATTACAACCAATAAAGCTGCAACGTCATTTATAGAGTCACCTTTGCCAACTCCAAGACGCGTATCGGATAACGCATCTTTCATTTCAAAGCCATAACTTGTTCCGTATTTAGCCTTAAATTCACGCTCGACAAATGGGGCTAATCCAGCTTTTAGTAACTCTAGCGCTTTACCAACGCGCTCATGATTTGTGATGGCCATCTTTTATTTCCGGAAAAAATCGTCTTGCTGAGGGATTGATACTGCGCTACTTTCAGAGGCAAGCCTGGTAATCTCAGGCCAACTTTGCACTAAAGAGTTATAGGCCATTGCATCGTTAGCGCGCTTTTTACGTTCACATAAAGTGTAAAGACGGTAACAAAGCTCCCTAGCAATTTCTGCGCTGCTTCCTAGTTTTGCTACCAGTTGAGCAGCCGCACTTTCACCGTTAGCCTCAAGTACTCTAACTAACTGATGCACAACTTCCCACGCCGTTATCCGACCATCCTTCAAGGGATCCCAATCAGCTGGAAGCTCATTGGGCCTAAATAGTCTTACCTTACCTTTACCGGATTGAATAATTCCAGCATCTGATACGCCAGCCACTGAAGTTGCTTTTGCTCTTGCCAGTACATCGGCCACGCCAAACTCACCATCAGAAAATCCATATTGGTCAAACCACGCTAAAGCAAATCGACTATCAGCGTCAAAATCACCTTCCTGCTCAGCCAATGATTCATCCAATATTTGGTTTATCAATGCCAATGCGGATCTAACACTTAATGGCTTACCTTCGGCATCCAATACGCTTGAGAATTTTGTATAGACTGCCATACCGGGTCCAATTGCCGCCTGAGCAAGATCAACTGGCGCAATATTTCCAGCCTGTAAATGACGAAGTGCATTTGGTAGCTCTGCTTTAAGATCGGCTACAAATTCTCTTCTAGTGGCCACTTTAGCAGTTGACGAAATTTTTCTACAAACCAAAACAATACTAGAAGCAAGTGCGTTTGTACCTGAACTAACCATCCTATTACCCATTTCAGTTCTCATGGGCCAAGTCCCTGTAATAGAGAATCCTGCTTCAATAACAGCGGCCAAAAAAGTATCCCAGCCGGTATTGGTTGTTCCGTCCAACCCATCTGCCTCTGATTGTTTGAAGGCATAATAGATGGTTACTGGAAATGCTGGGTGAGCCAGCTCTGCAAGTCTGTGCATTGCTTCCGTCATGCCACTCAAAAAGAACTTTTCTGCATTCAGCTTACTGCCATGACGGAAAGGGGTGGCAACTAATTCTTCAGACTTTGGTACATTCAGTGTTGAAAATAAACCTTTTAAGGTATTTTTTAATGATCTGCGCATCCATACGTAGAAAAAATCAGACAAATCAGCATAACCAATATTGTCGTAGTAAGGCGGATCCGTAGATATAACTTTATGATTGGAGATTGATTGAGTTTGAGCATCATTCTGTGTTGCATAACCAAATTGATTGCCGGGAAACTCCAACACCACCCTCTTAACCTGATTAATGCAACTCAAAAAACCACCAGTCGAATCAGATAAAACATTAGCTTCAGCGTAATCCCAAACCATTGGGATAGCTTGACGTCCAAATGTATTTCGCATAGTTTGACCGCCAGAAATCCAGGAGCAAATAGTCGAGTTATAGTCAGCTAATTTTCCGATTGCACATGCCATGTAAACACTAATTGCATCAGCATAAGCGGCGGCTTGATTACCTCCATCTTCCAATGCACGTTCATCATCTTTAAGGCCGGCTTTTATTGCGTCTTGCAGCACTTTTTCCTTAACCTTTGGAATTAAGTCTGTGAATGTAGTTAACGCGACCAACTGCCTGTTGGTGAAAAGATCGGACCACTTAAGCATTCCATACTCTTGAACCCTAAACCCCAATGCTTTAGCAGGTAACTCGGCCTCCGGAATATCTATTGGAGTTGCATTTAATGCAATCCGCTCCAACTCCTCGCTTGGAGCCAAGTAGATTCTCTCCCTATCACCTTCAACCACTATTGCCATCAAACGAGAACCCATGCGACCCGCTTTTGCCTCCGCACGAAGATATTCAAATGGCATTGGCGTACCCGATAAAAGACATAAAAAACTACTACCGCTACTACCAGACTTTGTCCCAATCTTGGCAGTTGATGAGCTGGGAGGTTTATGGGGCCTTACTACAAAACGATAATGATCGCCTTCGATAATTGGCTCCACGTAGGCTTCTTTTCCGTCTTTGGTTGACAGCATAAATGTTGTTGCCAATGGGACCTTAGATGCCTTGAATGCTGGATTTGGGCTGTTAACTGTTCTTGCCCATAAGCAAGCAATTACATTTAATTTTTGACCGGCGTATTTCATTAAATCAGGACGTTCATCAAGAATATTCTTTGTAATCTCAATTAAGGGATATAGGTGCCCGATTTTTTTCTCGGCCAAATCTTTTAAATAGGATCCGTAATAATTAATATCCTCGGATAAACCTTGTAGACCAATCCAATCCCTATCAACTAAATCAGCATTGCTCATAATCTGAGAATTTACAGGCCGGCATTTTGTAAATTTTGGAGGTATTTCAATCATCGCCTTATTTAATAAAACGGCAACCGGATTCAAGTCACTAGCATAACTCTCAAGGCCGAGTCTCTGCGCCTCCAATGGAATTGCACCTCCCCCAGCAAATGGATCATGAAATTTCGGAAGTTTAAATCTATCGTACAAGACATCAGCATATGGCTCGTTCGCATTCTCAGCACAGGTATATCTCCAGCTTTGCCAGATCTCTTCTCGAGCTTTATTTAATACAGCAGTGTTTGATGTGTTTTCCCATTTGACAAGATCTTCAACAATGCGAAACAGTCGCTGCCTCTCCTTATCTTGCGCCTTTTCATTTTTAAATATATCAGGGTGAGATGAAGGGTCATCAACCATCTGAGAAAAGATAACAGCCCTAGCTGCTGCTAGCGGCCTTCTTGCCCACCATAAATGTAATGTTGATGGATGTCCTTGACGTATTGACTTCTCTTTGCCGCTGGCTGCATTGATTGCCTCAAGTGGCAAAGCAACTTCAATTAATTTCTTCTTATATTTCACGATGGCTTATCTGCTCTGGAAAGTAATTCTGGAAAATCATAATTTACGCTCGTAACCCCAAAATCTGGTTCACGCTGAAATGGTTGGCGCAAATAATGGGTGTTATGCGTCTCATCACCCGTGAATTCAACAATGGCAAGTATGAAATCATCGGGTTTATTTAGAGAGTATAAAATTTCGTTACGCGTTACTGTTATTGTAGGCGCGCCCGCAACACGACCCTTTACCTCAATAAACCGAAGTTTTCCTGTTCCAGGAACCCGACTCTCAATATCGTAGCCCAGCTTTTCAAATTCTCGGTCAACCGGCTCATACCCAAGCTTACGCTCTACATCCATAATCACAGCGCGAGCTCGTGCAGCACTAATTTGAGTATCTACAGGATCATTAAAAGCGGGGTCAGCATCCTCACCCATCATCTTTCTCACCAATCCCATTGGAATTACTAGCATCCCGCCAATCACTACCGGGGGCAATGGAGAGATCTGAGCTTCTTGCTTTAGCTCTTCAAGTCTTTTTTGTAGTCTTGCCTGCAGATTATCGGCGCGCTTTAATGCCTCAGCAGAATTAAGTTTGGCATTTGGCTTTCCAGCTTGCTCCTCCGACTTTAGCTCCTGCGCCCTATGATCCCAGAAAGTAATTTCTTTAACCAAGCGATCCTTAACAGCGGCTTCCGTTTTGGCAATATGATCCAGCTTATGGCCACGAACTTCTGCAAGATGCTCTGGTACTACGCTTGATATGGCATAGCCCTGCGCTTTTTGCTCAAGCTCCTTATTAATCCATCCACATTCAGGCCGATCTAAAATTGACTCTGCACTTGGCTCATCGGGTCCAAGCGGACGATAGTCAAGATACGGTGCGTAATTGATATGCCTTATATTGCCTTGTGCATCCTGCTCAACATATAGCATTTTTTTGGAGATAACTCTTCGCTCACCCGTGCGCACTGTGCTGGCATCCTGGATTGAGTGCTCTAAATAAAATAAAACACGAGGCTCAATTCCTTCATCGCGCCCATCAACAAGAATGGTTCCTCTTTTCAGAAGATCTCGGTTGCGCTCTAGGGTTAAATCAATCACAGAGTCTAGCAATGGATGTCCAGGACAAACAAATGCTGCCAATGGCTGACCTTGTGGTGCCACTAAGTTTTTATCAAATGTAATACGCTCATACCGAGGTAAAACAGGCTCGCCCAATCCAATAACCCTATCGCGATTTTTAATAGGGCCAGGAACATGGGTAATTTCAAATCTACGAGGTTCGCGTGGTTTCACTGCGCCACCAAGATTCTTAAAAGCCTCATAAAAGAAGGACTCTATATAGTGAGGTTGTAATCTTCTAGCATCTGCACGCTCCATATCCTCACGAATACGCTGCACATTCGATACATCCATGACATCACGCGCCAATGCGCCTTCGTCCAGAAGATCTTCGAGATGACCTCTGTCTAGCGCATGGTCAAGCACAGTTGTTAGATATGCCTTCACTTCAGGTTTTTCACCATGACGAATAGCTTCAATCAAAAGATCTCTTAGTGACTTGCCCTCAAACTGCAGCTTCCCGAGTACATCAAAAACCTGCCCGCCAAGGGCTTGCCTGGCCTGCTCCAACTTCTCCAGCAATTTTCGATAAACATCGCCTTCACGCGTGTCATCTGCTACAAGATTCCACAAATGACAGACTTCAGTTTGACCAATACGATGAATACGACCAAAGCGCTGCTCTAATCTATTGGGGTTCCACGGTAGGTCATAGTTCACCATGAGGTGAGCGCGCTGCAGGTTAATACCCTCGCCCGCAGCATCTGTTGCCAGCAACACCTGAACTCGCGGATCATGCTTGAACGACTCTTGCACCTTTAAGCGCTCTTCACGGCCAATACCACCGTGAATTTGTACAACAGCATCCTTGCGACCTAAAAGCGTAGTAATCCGCTGCTCAAGGTAATTCAATGTATCCCGATGTTCAGTAAAGATCACCAATTTTTGATGGGGTGACGAGCTAATAGCTGGAATTTCTTTGCCATCGACTTGAGTGGCCGCTTGAAGCCTAGATACCTCACCCCCTACTGTAAAAACTTCTGACAACAAGCCAGCTAATTCGCGCCATTTTGTATCTGTTCCACTTTGTTTTACTGACAAGGCTTGCGCCTCTAAAACTTTCAAAGTCTCTATCTCAATACGTAACTCTGCAATTGAGCGAGAGGCTGTTGCCTGGTCCAAAATTTCTTCTTCTGCAATTTCAACTTCGACTTCTGGCGCTTCGTCTAAATCCTCTAAATCTTCAACATCTAAATCACGAATGGAGATCGAGCTAGCAATAGGAGCCTGTCCACCTCTTTGTAAAATCTCTAACTCTCTTAGTTTGCTATCTAATCTCTCTCTTCTTCTATTTAATGACCTATATATGGCCTCAGGAGAAGATGCTAAACGGCGTTGCAAAATAGTCAACGCAAAGCCTACGGTTCCAGCACGCTTATCATTCTCTAATGCTTCTGCACGGTTAAATTCCTCACGAACATAGTCAGTCACCATTGTGTACAGATGCTCTTCTGCAGGAGAAAGTTTGTAAGGAATGGTATGCGCTATACGCTGTGGGAATAGCGGAGTTCCATCAAACTTTAATAAATTTTCTTTGACCATCCGTCGCATTAAATCGGTGGCGTCGACAGTGTGAACACCATCTCTATAGCGACCCTCAAATCGATCACCATCTAGTAAAGCCATAAAAAGCTGGAAATCGGCTTCTTTTCCGTTATGTGGCGTTGCAGACATTAGCAAGAAATGTCTTGTTGTTGATGAAAGCATTTGCCCTAAACGATAGCGCTTGGTGTACTTAGTTTCGCCACCAAAAACAGTGGCGGACATTTTATGGGCCTCATCACATACCACCAAATCCCAGCGGCAATCTGGGGCTTCTAACTTCGCCTGTACATCCTCATTGCGAGCAAGCTTATCTAAGCGAGCAATCACGAGATTGGTTTCAATAAACCAATTCCCAGTTCGGGCAGCCTCCAATTTATCGTTGGTCAGAATTTCAAAAGAAAGATTAAAACGACGATAAAGCTCATCCTGCCACTGCTCTGCAAGACTGCCAGGACAAACAATTAAGCAACGCTGTAAATCACCTCTAGCAATAAGCTCCTTAATTAGCAAGCCAGCCATAATGGTTTTACCAGCGCCTGGATCATCTGCCAATAAAAATCTTAATGGTTGGCGAGGCAGCATTGCCTCATAAACAGCGGTAATCTGATGAGGAAGTGGATCGACTAAAGATGTGTGTACCGCAAGAACCGGATCGAATAAATGAGCCAGACGAATTCTTTGAGCCTCTGATACCAGCCGGAATAATGCGCCATCTCCATCAAAGCTCCAGGGCCTTCCTTGCTCCGCCAGCTCAATGCGCGGCTCATCATGACGATATAAAAGCTCATTAGCCACTTTTCCACTTGCAGTTTTATAAGTTAATTCAAGCGCTTCCGATCCAAACCACTGAACGCTCACTACCGTTACTAAAGCATCCGGAATAATTCCTCGAATACTTGCATGAACTTGGAGGTCTTCGAGCTTCAATTGTCAGTCCGATATATTAAAAATGTGCAGTTAAATTACTTACGTAGATATTTGAAATAACAAAGAAAAGTATAGCCGTAGCCCATACATTCTTATATTTTTTGAAAATACTCTATAGCGATGCATTAGCCTTAAAGACTCAAGCATTGACAGCGCTTAACATCCCTTTCGGCAAATAAATCATCCGACCCCGAAAATCTAAGTCACCCAAGACCAAGCCAATGCCAAAAGTAACAAAACTAATGAGTGGATGGCTCAAAGAATGAGCTCAAGGATATTTTTTAAAGAAAGTATCATATTAACAGTTATTATTTACAGTATTAGTGTTAATATATCGCCATGGAAGACAAAAAATACACTTTTGAAGAGCTCTGTAGCCTAACCGGTGTCAGTTCACGAACCCTACGGTATTACATCCAAATTGGTCTGGTTGATAAACCAATAGGACAGACCCGGGGGGCTCACTATTTGAGCCTTCACATTGAGAAGATCCTTCGTATCAAGCAATTAACTGAAGCGGGTATTTCGCTTGAACGAATACGTGAAGTGTTATCTGGCTCGCCAATGCCGCTGCCTGAGCGGACTAAAAAGCCGGGAGACATTTCCGTGCGCACTCACCTATGGGTAGGAGAAGGTATTGCATTGGAAGTCTCGGCTGAAACAGCAGGTTTGAGCCCTGAACAATTACGTCAATTCTTAAAAGGCGTAATGCAGGTATACGAACAAGTCAAAAAGGATGCGCAATGATTGTCATTGAAAAGGTAAAAAACGTATTTTCTAGCAGCAATAAGAAATTAGTCCTGCAATCAGTCTCAGCAGCTGGTGTGGCCAATGGTTTATTGCTCGATATGAACATACGCCAGCACTATAAAAACAACACCAACAAAACGCTCGAAGTTGTTTACTCATTTCCCATGGCTTGGGGTGCCACATTTATGGGAATGCAGGCAGAGATTGGCGGTCAACGTTTGGTCGGTACGGTAATTGAAAAAGCGAAAGCAACCGAACAGTATGAAAAAGCGATAGCTGATGGCGATGCTCCCATCATGATTGAAAAGAATTCTGATGGTCTATATACCGCCAATCTGGGAAACCTTAAACCCAATGAAGATGTAGTCATTGAATACAGCTATTCGCAACTGCTCAAGTATGAGCAAGGCTCAATGCGCATCGGCATTCCTACGGTCATAGCTCCACGCTATGGCGATGCCAAAAAAGGTGGCATTGAAGATCACCATAGTGTTGAGGCTGATTTCTTAACTGAATACCCATTCACCCTATCTCTGCAATTAACTGGCGGCCTAGAAGAGGCCACGGTTGAATGCCCATCACATCAAGTGCAAGTGGCTAAACAAGATGAAAGCTTATTAGTCTCGATTGAACGTGAAGCTTTGTTAGATCGCGACTTTATCCTCAATTTAACTAGCCTACAAAATCAATCTTTTTATATTGTCACACCAGATAAACAACTCGGACCCGATGGTTGCACTGTCTTAGCAAGTTTTTGCCCACTAACCATCGACAACCAAAAAGATAGCTCACTAGATCTGAAGATTTTGGTTGATTGTTCAGGCTCCATGGAGGGTGATAGCATTCAATCGGCAAAACGCGCCCTGCATCACGTATTGAGCCACTTAACTACAGAAGATCGATTTAGCTACTCTAAGTTTGGCAATCATACCAACCACCTATTTTCTAAAGTTAAGCCAGCCGATCAATTTCATATCTCTGCCGCCTCTTTATTGATAGAGAACACAAATGCCGATATGGGCGGCACTGAAGTAGAAGCGGCATTGCAATCGACTTTCGATCTAATGGGTGCCCAAGGTACGGCAGATGTTCTTCTCATTACCGATGGTGAAGTTTGGAGTACTAATGAAACCATTGCCGCAGCAAAGGAAAGTGGGCATCGCATCTTTGCTGTAGGAGTAGGCTCCGCGCCAGCAGATACCCTACTAAAAGAATTGGCTGAGATGTCGGGCGGCGCATGTGAACTAATCTCGCCCAAAGAAGATATTGAGAAGGCGATCGTGCGCATGTTCCACCGGATTCGCCAGCCTAGAGCATGCAATATTGAAATTGACTGGGGTCACCCAGAACAACCAGAATGGACTGTTGGCACCAATACCGCCATCTTTAGTGAGAATACAACTCATGTATTCGCTGGGTTTAAATCCACCCCATCAAAGCCAGCCTTGCTAAGTTACCAATTAGGCAATAGCTCACAACGCACAGGCATTGGGGCTTCTCAGATCACACACTCCAAATCTCATAACCTACCTCGTTTGGCAGCCGCACAAAGAATCAAAACCGCGCCCGAAGGCGATCAAATTGCTTTGGCCCTTAGCTATCAACTCATTACAGATAAGACCAATTGCTTATTGGTTCATATTCGCGCTGAAGATGAAAAAGCAACCGAATTGCCGGAGCTGATGACCATTGCGCAAATGCAAGCATCTGGATGGGGTGGCGCGGGTTCAGTCCTGGATGGATCCTCTCATATTCTATTTAGTAAGAGCAAATCATTTACCTCCAAATGCGCGACGATTAATCTCTCTAGCGCCACCTATGCTTCATATGACATGCCAAGGGTATTTAGATCAAGCCCAATCACAGGGGATTCACCTATCTCATTACAAGAATCTATAAGTGGAGATTCAGATTATTACGACATCCCAGCATTCCTCAGAAAGCAGGCAACCGAGTCAGAACAGGCTGCACCAAAGATCAAATATCTTGATCCTGCCGATGTTATTGAGCTAGCTAACACCATTATTTTAAACAAGGCACTTTTTGCTAATTTTGTTAAAAAGATGGATCAGTCCTCGTTTGATGTTGAGGTCTCAGAACTATTTAATAGTTGCTTGAAGTTTTTATCTCAAGAGCAATTGTGGACTACCGTTCTAGCGTGGTTACTCCTCCATCTAGAAGAGTCTGGTAATTGGAATGAGAATACTAAGAGTGTTATTCAAGAACTTACCAATGAGATGGATGCCATTCAGTTAAACAAAGCATTGCGAGTTTTCAATACCAAGATGAACAACATTGGTATGCATGAATGGCTCTCTTAACTTTAATGAAAAATAAATTTGTTGTTACTTGTAGTTGTTGTGTGGCAGTAGATTGCTTGTTGTTAATAGTTGGTACGGCCTAGGGGATTTGGTATGAGTGCCCCAAAGCCGGAGAGATACTCTCTTTCATGAAAAAACCATATCAGCTTGCGCACTCTTTCGATCCCTCTCATTTGGGACCTCCTTTAGGGCAGGAGCAAGCGGACAGCCGGGAAAGACCGGCAACCCCTCACAAAGAACTAAAAGATGTTTAGAGCACTTAAATACAAACTGTAATTCCTAGACTTGGACTGAGAAAAGGCTTAACGTACAGGCCAAAATTTCATCTTTGAATCATAGAATGACTCTTTGAGCCATCTCAAATCAGAAATCCATTTTTCTCTTGCAGCCGGTTTTGTTGGCCCCTGAAAATTAGCCAGCCATGTAATCAGGCTAGACATAGCATAGAGTCTTTGAGCTGTGTTGGGCTGCCCCCAGCGCTCCAAGTCATGAGAGCTATATAGGAATTTATTGAGTCCACTCGAGGTATATGCTTGCCGCAAAATGGCACGTCGCTCTTGAATCGACAAGGCACCCGCCTGAACTGAGTAACCCATCTTTCTTAATGGCGATTCTTCACTTAATGATCCATCCCACTCAAACGTCTTGACCTCATAAGATCTCTTCATAGATGCATGGTCGACTAATTGAGGCCACGGAAATTGTGTGGAATCAATTACGTACTGCAGCGATTCATGCTCTCTAACAGACTCGAGCAAATCTTTTTCTAACCATTCCTCCAGGGGATTGACCCCAGTAATTAACCAAGCAACAAACAGTTCTTGAGAATAAATACGAAGATCAAATCCCTCTTCAATAGAGGTTGCTATTTGCTGATTTAACTCCTCATCATCCACGTTATGGGATCCCAAGACAATGTACCTAACTCCAGGGTCGGTAATATTGACAACATTAAAGTCTTTTTGATTTAAAAATTTCTGAAACTCTATAACCCCCCAAGGCCCATCCCCTTGAATACCGATTACCACTCCACTCATATTGACTGAAGCAGCATTTTTATCTGAACATAAATAATCTCGAATAAATTCAATATTTAAACCTGTTGTTTTTGCCCGCAACTCCTCAATCTCTTGCTGATGCTTTAAGTCTAAATCGAATTCAATGGCCTTTTTATAGAGCTTTTGTATTTCGCTCTCTAGCGTTACAGTGTATGCTTTAGATTCAGTTAATTCGCGAAGCTTTTTTCTATATTCAGACTTATATTCAGACATGCAAATCCCTCAATTTGAGATATATTCCGTTGGCTAATAGACCCTTAAAAGAATATAACCAATCCCTTACAACACTTTCAATAAATCGTAACAAAAAATTGAAGTTTTCTAGCAGAAATACAAACACGCTCTGATATGACTCTCCAATCTTGATGCCTCGCCGCCAACTCACTGGCTTGCAATGATGGATTCTGAAATTGGATATATTTTTCTTATACCGCCACATTTCAGGCCGCCTTTTAGGGTTTTACGTTCATCTGCGAACATAAGAAAGGATATATGCCTTTCTCTTGCTAACCTCACCAGCCAAAGCAATGCCAGCACTCTCATGCACCAACGCCATTGGCTCTTGCATCATCGCCCTATCCGACAAGTAAGGATTTCCATTGGAGTCACGCAACCTGAATTTAGGTAACCCCAAGATCTTGGCGCAATCTACAAAAGCACCAACCGCAAAGAATGGGTTAACCCGATGCCTGTGATGGTCATGAATTTGGATCTGCAAAGGCAGCAATATAGTCATCAAAATTACCCCGAAAATCATTATTTCTTCCATTTTTTATATTTATTAGTATTCTGATGATCTGCTAGCTCAATAAATGAGCTATACATCAACTAAGGTAGCCTAAATATCAATGTTCTTAGAAGGTCACAAATGAGCACCATAGAGCGTCTACACAAGATCAAGTACATGATTCAAGTTCGCAAATGCGTACCTCGTCAAGATTTTCTTAATGAACTCGAGATTTCTCCTGCGACCTTTAAACGTGACCTTGAATATCTACGCGATCGTATGAATGCCTCAATCATCTATGACCGATCTGATGGTGGCTATAGATTCGAGAAACCCAATGCTGGAGAAAAAATCGAATTGCCCGGCCTATGGTTTTCTGAAAAAGAAGCCACCGCCCTAGCCCTCATGCAACATTTACTCTCATCACAAGATAAGGGTGGCCTTATTGGCCCCCATATTGAGCCCTTAATGTCAATCATTGACGGAATCTTAGGCCAGTCAGCCGCTACCTCTAAAGAGCTGCGTAAACGCATTAAGGTCTTTGGAATGGCCTCACGCAAAAGCTCAATTGAAAACTTTGAAGAAATTGGTAGCGCCCTACTTAAACGTGAGCGCCTACACATTACGTATTACTCTAAGGGCACCAATCAAACAACGGAGCGCGAGATCTCCCCTCAGCGCCTCATTCATTATCGGGATAACTGGTACTTAGATGCCTATTGCCATCTACGTAATGAGCTGCGTAGCTTTGCAGTTGATGGGGTTAAAACAGCCGCATTAACTAACAAAAAAGCGGATGATATTTCCGAGAAAGAGCTTCATGAAAACTTTGCCGAAAGTTACGGCATCTTCTCAGGAAAGGCAACCCAAAGAGCTAAATTACGATTCTCTCCAGAACGCGCCCGCTGGGTCTCTGGAGAGCAATGGCATGGGCAACAAACCGGTAAGTTTGATGACAAAGGCTTTTACATCTTGGAGTTTGATTACAACCAAGATCCCGAGCTGGTGATGGACATTTTGAAACATGGATCTGAAGTTGAAGTTTTAGCACCGGTAAGCCTTAGATCGAAAGTAGTGAATGAACTCAAAAAGGCAATATCAAAATATTAAGCAACGGTGACTCGTAAATTTTGTATCACTTTCATGGTAGTAGCTCATTTTTTGAGCCCACACCAACCTAAGATGTATGAATTAACGCATAGGAGGAAACAATGAAAAAGATAATTGCTGTTGCACTTATAGGATTTGCTATCAACGGTTTTACTCAGACGACCAATTGGAACAACAGCCCGCTGAACTATCAAAATAGCGAGCTCAACTACAACAATAGTTCGCTTAATTATCAAAATAGTCCGCTTAATTATCAAAATAGTCCTCTCAACTACAACTCAACTAATGGGCTTTACGACAATAGTGGCAATCGAATTGGCTATGAAGTGCAATCACCCCAAGGCGTAACCAATATCTTTGATAACAACGGCAATCGAATTGGGTACTCACCGAGCCAGCGGACAAAATAAACCCACCTAACTGATTACAGTATTTATCAGACCAGTACTCCTTATAGCGAGTGCCCGTCCAGACCAGCAGATAATTTGATACCCAAAATCAAACTATTTCATATGGTGAAAATGAAATGTGTCATGCTAGATATAGCAAGTATTTTTATATCTCTAGGAGAGCTTGATGACCAATAGCACCCACACATTTAGCAATAGACTCATTACAAGTAATGCGCCAAGCGTGGCTAATTACACTCTTCAAGAAATTGCGGACATGATGAATTTAACAAAAGAGCGTGTTCGGCAGATAGAAGCTAAAGCGCTTAACAAATTCAAGCATCGCCTTAGCGCCCTTGGATACGAACAGAAAAATCTACTGAACTATTAACCTAGAAAAGTCGCCATCACAAACAAAAATCTAACGAACCCCATATACGGAAACAGGTCATGAGTGCGCAAAACCCATATCAGTTCATTATTGTAGAAAGCTTTACCCCCTCCAGTACAAGTGGACGGCATGGTTTAGTCCATGTTCGACCAATTGAGGGTCAACCCTATCCAACATCACTATTCGTTGAATGCTCTAAGGATCTCGTCACAAAATATCCAGTAGGAACACAATTTAAGATTAGAGTTAAGCTTACTGATCGAGAAGGGACCCCCTATCTTTACTCCTACTTTGGCTGGAAGTACGAAGTTGTATTGCAACCCAAAATCTAAACTAGCGAAGGAAGTGCAATGTCGACTAACAAACCCATATTTCGATGCCCCTCTTGCAGAACTCAAATCACCACACAACTGCCAACCATGTGCCCAAAATGCAATCTTGGCATTCCTGAAGAAAAAGGGGCAATTTATCGCGATCCACGAACCCCAAGAGGCGGATTTACTGGCAAAGAGGTGATGGATAGAAATGGCATGCCCTTAGATGCATATGTAGATCGCATGAAAAAATCTGGGTACTCCTAATATCGATCATTTGATCCCACACATCAACTGCCCTAAAGCTCTATCCCGTGAATTAGAACCCCATGATTAGCCTGGCTCAACCTCGAAATCAGGACTCATTACAACGATTCGTTGATGCTCAAAATGAATGCTATGGACAGGTGCTCAAAGAGCTCTCACAGGGCAAGAAAAGGTCGCACTGGATTTGGTTTATTTTTCCTCAAATCCGTGGATTAGGGTTTAGCGAATACTCCCAATATTTCGGGATAGATGGGTCAATAGAGGCGAAGGCCTATTGGAAAAACCCACTACTTAAAAAACGTTATGAAGAATGCTTGCAACTTGCACTTCAGGCAAATGACAGTCCGTTAAATATCCTAGGTAGAACTGACTCCCAAAAATTACAATCCTCAATTACTCTTTTTTTATCCATTGATCCAAACTCCAATCTACTTCACTTGGCCCTTGAGCAATTGTTTAAAGGAGAACTGGATATGAAAACAGAGCATGTATTGGCCGGCTCAAATCAGCAATCTAACTAGCATCTATACCCTTGGGGCTTTTTGGGTCAAAAGTACCGCCGCCTGCACCCCACCCCACGGTGCTTACCCACTATTTTGTGGATCTTGGTTATTTTTACAGTTATATTTACATTAATAGTGTTAATATAATTGTACTCAGAGCTTTGAGCTAAATCCGCCAAAAATGGCTAGCTAACGGAAAAGGCCCTGAAGTTAAATTAAGGGATCACCATGAAATCTAGTCAGTGGCTATTGTTAGTGATGTGCGCAGTAACCTCAACCGCAGCCTTATCTCAAAATGACTTATGCGACTACTATCTTCCTCAGTGTGCCGCTAAGTTTGATCAATATAGCAAGGCGGCAAAGCAATTAGATGTTCAGGTAAAAAACAGAGAGCTATCCAAGCTTGAGGCAGCTCAAAAGGCAATCGCATTATCAGACTCTCTTTATCCAAGGGATGGACTGCTTGCGAATATCAATAGGCAAAATCTGGTGATGGCTCAATTTGCCCAGCGTAATCAGTTATCAGACGACCAAATGAGTGGGCTTGATTCCTCCGCTACAGATACCTTTCGTCAAGCGATATTAGAGAGGTTTGCAGCAGCGAAAGCAGCCCAAGAAGTAGGTCAGTTTTATAGTCAATATCAGGCGACCCAGCAATATCAACCACCCCAACAAAATCCAGCCAATACTGCTGCTATAGCCACAATGCTTAATGGCATTGGCAAGGCTTTTACCAATTCTTTTGGGCAATCCATCACGCCACCACCCCGTATCTGTAATTACTACGGCAGTACAAGCTACTGCTTCTAAAGGGCCTCACCATGAATCCAGAGATAGAACAAAGAGTATCGCTTTCCTTTTGGAGAAACCTAAAGAATGGAGTTTGTACCTCTTATAGGTCCGACAGTGAAATGATTGAGGATGAACATTGGTCTGAAATCACGAGTGCGCTTTCAATTAAAGGTCTACTTTTTAAGCCCACGGTTCGGGACTACTATTTACTGAAACGCCGACCTATCATCCATGAATTATTTACAAACCACATCACCAACTTAAGTATTTATGGATCTTCAAATCCTTTAGTCGAAATAGAAGATGAAGACGCTAGAATA
>NZ_NCJB01000265.1:0-3340 GCF_002282275.1 Polynucleobacter sp. 39-46-10
TATGGCCGGCCATTCGAAATGGGCCAATATTCAGCACCGCAAAGGACGTCAAGACGAAAAGCGCGGCAAGATTTGGACCAAACTCATTAAAGAAATCACGGTTGCAGCTAAATTAGGCGGTGGCGATATTGCTACGAACCCCCGTTTGCGCCTCGCTATTGATAAGGCCAAAGATGCCAATATGCCCAATGACAACGTACAGCGTGCAATTCAGCGTGGTACGGGCTCACTAGAGGGCGTGAACTACGAAGAAATTCGTTATGAGGGTTATGGTCTCAATGGAGCAGCCATTATCGTGGATTGTCTAACCGATAACCGCACTCGTACTGTTGCTGAAGTACGCCATGCATTTGCAAAAAATGGTGGGAATATGGGTGCAGAGGGCTCTGTTGCCTTTATGTTTAAACACTGCGGTCAAATGTTATTTGCTCCTGGCACCAATGAAGATCAACTTATGGAAATTGCACTAGATGCGGGCGCTGAGGATGTGATTACCCATGAAGATGGATCGCTTGAGGTACTCACCCCAGTTCCCGATTTTCCGAGAGTTCAGGACGCACTCACTCAGGCAGGCTTAAAAGCAGAAATAGCTACCGTAACAATGCGCCCAGAAACAGAAACTGAGTTCGAAGGTGAGCAAGCTGAAAGCATGCAAAAACTATTAGATGCCCTTGAGAACCTAGATGATGTGCAAGAAGTATTTACGAATGCTTCTTTGTAACCAGTAAATTTGTTCGTTCAATTCATTCAATACTATTCATCAATATCTCTTTTAGCTCTTTATGAAAATTCTTTTAGTTGGATCCGGCGGTCGTGAACATGCATTAGCATGGAAGCTGGCCCAATCCCCACAAGTTCAAACCGTATATGTAGCACCAGGTAATGGTGGTACCGCAACTGCAAAACAAGCTGCAGCCGGAATTGAAAACCTCCCTATCTCTGACCTTCAAGAGTTGGCAGACTTTGCTAAGCGAGAAAAAATTCATCTAACCGTTGTTGGTCCAGAGGCTCCATTGGCTGCCGGTATCGTAGATGTGTTTCGCAATAATGGCTTGCGCATTTTTGGTCCAACCCAGCTTGCCGCCCAATTAGAGTCCTCGAAAGATTTCTCTAAAGCCTTCATGAAGCGCCATGGGCTTCCCACGGCTGAGTACCAAACATTTTCAAATGCATTAGAGGCGCACGCTTATATTGATGCTAAGGGTGCGCCTATTGTGATCAAGGCGGATGGTCTAGCTGCGGGCAAAGGCGTTGTTGTGGCAATGAATCTAACAGAAGCTCATGCCGCTGTCGATATGATGCTCGCCGATAACAAACTGGGCAATGCCGGTGCACGCGTAGTCATTGAAGAATTTTTAACTGGCGAAGAAGCCAGCTTCATCGTGCTCGTGGATGGCAAGCATGTTTTAGCCTTAGCCACCAGTCAAGATCACAAACGTCTACTCGATGCTGATCAGGGCCCCAATACCGGCGGCATGGGTGCGTACTCTCCAGCCCCAGTTGTTACCCCAGAAATTCATGCACGCGCCTTACGAGAAGTCATCATGCCTACAGTCAAAGGTATGGAGTCTGATGGTATTCCTTACACCGGCTTTCTCTATGCAGGCCTGATGATTTCTACTGATGGCAAGATCAAGACATTGGAATTTAATTGCCGCATGGGTGACCCAGAAACACAACCCATCATGGCGCGCCTGCGCAGTGATTTAGTGAATGCCTTAGATCATGCAGTTGACGGAACTCTCAATGAAGTGGAATTAGACTGGGATCGCCGCACCGCATTGGGCGTAGTGCTCGCAGCCCATAACTATCCAGATACACCGCGCAACGGCGACCTTATCACTGGCATTCCAGCCGACACCGAAGACCAGCTGACCTTTCATGCTGGTACCAAGCTGCAAGATGGCAAGCTTCTCACTTCAGGTGGTCGAGTGATGTGCGTAGTGGGTCTATCAGATACTGTTCGTGGTGCTCAGCAAAAAGCGTATGAGGCCATTTCTAAAATTCAATTTGATGGCATGCAATATCGCAAAGATATTGGCTATCGCGCAGTGAAGTAATTTAATCCACTTATCCATCCCAATAGAGCGACCTTTAAATCTTGTCATCAGCTGAACATACTCAAATCAATATTGCAGAATTAAAAAATTACTTTTTAGGGCTGCAAGATCGAATCACGACTGCGATGAGTACGCTCGATGGCAAAGTATTTATGGTGGATGCCTGGGAAAAACCGGAAGATAGCAAATTAAAAGGTTATGGACGCACCTGTATTTTGGATGGCGGTAATATTCTAGAAAAAGGTGGCGTGGGCTTCTCACATGTCCGTGGCGACCAAATGCCACCATCTGCATCACACCATCGCCCAGAGGTTGCGGGGCGTAGCTTTGAAGCCATGGGCGTTTCACTGGTCTTTCATCCGAACAATCCTAAGGTACCGACCACCCATATGAATGTGCGCTGCTTTATTGCACAAGCTCCAGACAAAGAACCTGTTTGGTGGTTTGGTGGCGGCTTTGATCTCACGCCCTACTATGGCGTTGATGAAGATTGCAAACACTTCCATCAAACAGCTAAGGATGCTTTAGATCCATTTGGTGAGGAGCTCTACCCGCGATTTAAAAAATGGTGTGATGAATATTTTTACTTAAAACATCGTGAAGAGCCACGGGGTATTGGTGGTGTTTTTTTTGATGACTTTAATGAGCTTGGGTTTGAGAAGAGCTTTGCCATGACGCGCGCTGTTGGCGATGCTTTTATTGATGCTTACCTGCCGATTGTCGAGCGTCGCTATAAAGACAGCTTTACCGCCGAAGAAAAAGCGTTTCAAGAATACCGTCGCGGTCGTTATGTGGAATACAACTTGATATTTGATCGTGGCACTATTTTTGGTCTGCACTCTGGTGGACGTACAGAATCTATTTTGATGTCTATGCCACCGGTAGTGCAGTGGTGGTACAACTGGCAGCCAAAACCTGGCACACCAGAAGCCAAGCTCTACGACTACTACCTCAAGCCGCGTAACTGGCTGGCCTAAGTTGAGCTCAGCGCATTTGGATACCCCAAAAAAAATTGGCATTCTGGGTGGTACGTTTGACCCACCACACCTTGGCCACCTTAAATTAGCTACCCATTTTGCAAAGGTTTTGCGTCTCGATGCCTTGCTACTAATCCCCAGTGGCGAACCTTGGCAAAAAAACTCCGACATCACGCCTGCTGAGTTACGCCTCAAACTAACTGAAGCAGCAGGCATTGATCTAGCTCGTGCATTTCTGTACTTAAAAATACCGACTCAAATTGGCGTTGATCGCATAGAAATTGATCGTGCAGGCCCGAGCTA
>NZ_NCJB01000015.1:0-25647 GCF_002282275.1 Polynucleobacter sp. 39-46-10
ATCAAACAGGAATTGATTAATCAAAAATATGAAAAAACTGATTACCGTGCCAGCGCATTTCTCGTTGATCAAAAGTATGTTTTAAATCTAGATGAGCTTATCTAGCTATTGATTCATGGACAATCAATACAACATCCTCTTCCTATGCAATGAAAACTCTGCGCGATCAATTATTGCCGAGGCATTGACCACTACACTAAGTCATGGGCGATTTACGGGGTATTCTGCAGGCGCTAAGCCCAGTGGGGTTGTTCACCCGATTGCTCTAGAAATGGCTAAGTCCATGGGGTATCCTATTCAACTTCTGAGAAGTAAAAGCTGGGATGAGTTTGGTCGTGAAGGCGCTCCAAGGATGGACTTCATCATCACCTTATGTGACTCAGCCATAGCCGAAGAGTGCCCCTATTGGCCGGGACATCCCTCAACAGCCCACTGGGGATTCCCTAATCCAGCCAATTCTAATATTGGTAATGATGAAAAAATACGCCAGACCTTTACGCAGGTCGAGCTTGGCCTGCGTAATCGAATCGAGCTACTCATTGATTTGCCGATTGAAACCCTGAATAAACTACAAATTCAAGATCAACTTCATCGTATTCATTACCGCAATTAACTCAAATTACTCTGTATTGCTTTCAAGGCAAGGATTTGAATTTCGGTCAATGGATGATGTCATGACAATGACATCAAAAAAAGTAATCATGATTCATTGATTTCCACCATGAGAAATTACATATGTTTATTAGCAGAATTGCCTATCCAGTTTTATTTATCGCCATGCTACTTCAGGCAATTTGGGTTGAGGCAGCGGCTATTTACCCGATTAATAAGGCTTCTATTCTTGTTGGCTCAACATTTGATATCAAAATTGAGCTGGATCAAGAGTACAAATTAGAAGATGTAGATATTCAGCTAAATAATGCGCCCATCAAAGCAGAGATCAAGTCACAGCCAGTATTCATTGCAAATGAATCGGGCAAGGGAAGTTCTCTAATTTATCGAGATATTCAGCTAACTAAGCCCGGTCAATACACTCTCATCGCCAAGGCGGGTCAGGAAAACATCCAGGTGAACTGGGATGTCTACTCTAGCGGTCCCCGAAAAGTAAAGAATGTCATACTCTTTATTGGTGATGGAATGACGATTGCGAATCGTACTTCCGCCCGCGTTTTATCTAAAGGAATTAATGAAGGTAAATATCAGGGTAAGCTGTCATTTGATGATATGCCCAATATGGCCCTAATTGGAACCTCAGGATCTGACTCACTCATTACCGATTCTGCAAACTCAATGAGTGCTTACACAACTGGTCATAAGACTGCGGTGAATGCCATGGGAGCATATGCTTCACGAGCAGCGGACAACTTATCCCACCCCAAGGTGGAAACCATTTCTGAATTAATTAAGCGTAAAACTAAAATGTCGGTAGGTATTGTCTCGGATGCCGAACTACAGGATGCGACTCCAGGCGCCATGGTGGCTCACACCAGAAGACGCGCTGACAAGGTATATATTGCCGATCAACTATTTGCTAGTGGAGCAGAGGTCATTTTAGGTGGAGGCTCTGCTTACTTTTACCCGCAGTCTACTGAAGGATCAAAGCGTAAGGATGATAAAAATCTTGTGGCGCAATTTGAAGGTTCGGGATACTCAATCGTCCTAAACAAACAAGAATTATTGGCAGCAGCTAATGCTAGGGAAAGTAGAAAGCTATTTGGGGTATTTCATCCAGATAATATGGATGGATCTTTGGATCGATTTTTCTTAAAGAAAAATACAGTGGCGCAATATCCTGATCAACCTGATTTAACAGAGATGACGCAAGCAGCGATCAATGTCTTATCCAAAAATCCCAACGGTTTTTTCTTGATGGTTGAAGCTGCTCTGATTGATAAGTTTAATCATCCGCTAGACTGGGAACGAGCTGCTTTTGATACCATCATGTTGAGTAATGCCGTACAAATTGCAAAAGACTTTGCAAAGAAAAACCCAGATACTTTGATCATTGTTACCCCTGACCATACCCATAGCGGCTCAATCAGTGGCGTTGTGAACGACGCCAAACCAGGACCCCTAAGGGAAAAGGTCGGGGTATACGCGGCTGCGGGTTACCCCAACTACCCCAAAGCCAATGTGGCAGGTTATCCAAGTCAGATTGATGTCAGTAAGCGTTTGGCCTTCTTTTATGGGAACTATCCAGATCACTATGAAACGCTTCATCCAAAACTAGATAGCACATTTAAGCCAGCAGTTAAAGATGAGTCTGGTAAGTATGTCGCTAACCCCAAATATATGCAACTACAAGAAGATGCTATTCATATGCCCGGCAATCTACCCTCACATCAAGGGATGGGCGTTCATACGGCTGATGATGCAGTGTTAAATGCTATGGGCCCCGGATCGGAAAAGTTCCGGGGATTCATGGATAACACTGAGGTTTTCAAAGTGATGGTTGAAACGCTAGGTTTGGGTCATATCAAGCCTTAGCCACCAACATACATTTATGGAATCCTTAAACAATATCAATCTTATATCGCTGGCAGATACTGCAGTCAGCCTTACCGCAGCATTTATTTTTGGTGGGGCTATTGGATTAGAGCGTCAATTTAGGCAAAGAACTGCAGGACTTAGAACAAATGTATTGGTAGCACTCGGAGCAGCCATTTTTGTTGATGCAGCCAATCGTTTAGCTGGTCATGATGGTGCTGTGCACGTGATTGCTTATGTTGTATCAGGAATTGGATTTTTGGGTGCTGGCGTAATCATGCGCGAAGAAGGTAATATTCGAGGGATCAATACCGCAGCTACTTTATGGGGTTCCGGAGCGGTTGGCGCACTCGCTGGAGCTGATTTAATATTTGAAGCAGGACTTGCAACGTGTTTTGTGCTTGCCGCTAATACTTTATTGCGCCCAATTGTCAGTATGATTAATCAGCAACCACTTGATACTAAGTTTGTTGAGGTTACGAACTCAGTCTATATCATCATCTCAAAGAGTGATCAAAAACGGGCTTTAAAGCAATTTATTCAGATATTGGAGGCGGCAGGATATCAAACTCAGGATGTAGAGGTACATCAGTTTGGTAACGATGACGTAGAGATCCAAGCAGTACTTATGGCAACTGCGGTTGAAGGGGGGAAGATGGATGCCTTGATTGCGAATCTGTCTTGTTTGGATTATGTGCATCAAGCATTTTGGAGCCCGAGCACTACTGATTGATGCCCATTAATAACTTAAAACTGCTACATTCATTTTTGGCATGATGATAGATTAAATAAAAATTTCTCTTCACATATCTTTTGCCCCATTGATGTTACGCCTTCTCATTGGCATATTTTTGTTCGGTACGAACAGCCTTTCAATTTCATTAGGGGTCAAATTCTCGAGGGTAAGAGGGAAGCATTTAGTCAATATATGAATTTAACATTTAATATTTTCCGCCGATTCAGATTTAATCGTATTGATCAAAAAATTTCTGCGCCTCTTGAAAAGAGTGAAAGTGTTAACTCATCCAAAATTGCTATGGATGTCATGGGGCCGAGCTCTGAAATTGATTTTCAAAAAGGGGTACCTCAATCAAATACTGGATCTAGCGCGACGCCCCCTGAAAATCGGTATCTCAATATTGCAGATGGCGTTGTAAATCGAAAACTAGCCTATGCCATTTCGGGAAATTTACAGGCGGCAAAAGTTTTGCTTTGTCTGCCGGGCCTCCTGGAAACTAGGGGTTCGTTTCTGAACCTGCACGCCTATTTCTTAAATTTTAGTGATTGCAAGGTTATTAGTGTGGATTTGCCTGGAAGGGGGGACTCTGAGTCGATTACCGAGTCTGATAACTATAAGATGTCACTCTACTTATCCGATATCAAGTACTTAATGAAAGTAATCCTGGACGATAGTCCAGCGACTAGCACCTTTACAGTCTTGGGAACAAGTATGGGTGGCGTTCTGGCTATGTATTTAACCAAATCTCTTGGTAAGAAAATTTCTGAAATTATCCTCAACGATATTGCTTTGACAGTCAATTGGACGGCCTTATATTCTTTATACAAGTCTATGAAGAATGAAATTGGCTTCAAAGAGATAAAGGATCTAGCGCAAGATTTAAGGGTGGATGCAAAGGTAATAACAGATGTACAGTTACCAGGCCATTTTGATCTAAGTTATAAGGCGGATGTTTGGGGTATGAACTTTCATGAGGCTATGGACGACTACAGAGGACGTGTAGCATTGATTTACGGGTCTGATTCAAAGATTTGTACACGACAACGGGTAAGCTCTACAAAGGGCCGCCTTCCCAGCTTTAATTACATTTGAGGTTAAGGGTGCAGGACATCCGGTGCCATTTACGCCTGAAGTATGCGAGTTTATTCAATTGCAAATGAAACTTAGATATGCTATTGCTAATTATTTTCTTTGAGAATGATTGGTCTGAAGATAAAGAGCTGCTCTTGCGCAGGATTAACCTGAACTTCAACGGCTTGAACTTGATCGGCTCCCATCACTTGAAGTCGCAATACATTTTCCAACACCTTTTTTTGATTCTTACGATACAAGGGCTGATCAATTTTGAGTTGATGACTATCGCCATGAATCAATAATACCGGCTTATTAAAAATCTCCGACATAGATATGAAGCTCTCTAATGTATCGCGATAGCCACTATCGCTACTCGTCAATTGGCTGGGCTTATAAAACATATCGGCTTGAAAGGCAAAGATGATTCCATTCAAATTTCGTTGGGTGGCTAAATCAAATGCTTTATCAATCCATGCTAAGTTAGCTTGATTTCTATCTTGATATTCTTTGGTGGCTGACTCTGTACCCTCATTATTGTTATTGGAGCCGGGTATATGGATGCTGACAAATAGAAAATTATTTTTGATCCAGTATGAGTTTTCCACATATTTAGAGTGCCCAGTACTAACATCTGCCTGCCTTTGGAGGCGTATTGTATTTTTACCCAAGCTGTGATTGGTGCTAAAAAATACTGACCTAAGAGCTTCCAGCCTTTCTAGTGGATCGTAAGCGCCGGCTAAAGGACGGTGACAATCCGTCCATTCATTATCTCCAGGACTGTAAATCAAGGGTGCTTTGAAGCTTGAAAAATACGATTTAGTAGTTTGATTGTGCTCATCACTACAGAGTGACGAGCCGGATTTAGTGTCGCCAATAAAAATACTGAAGCTAGGTTTTAGTCGATTTATTTCAGTTATCAAAGTTTGAAAGCGCTGAAAATCCTTTGGTGGTGAGTAAGGCATATCACCTAGGGCGACAAACTTAAAGGTCTGGCCTATAGCCGCTGTTGAAAAGCTTGCTATGGTGATAGCGAGAAAAAATACAGTGAAGCGCATGGCTTTGAAAGTTTTTATTTAATTGAAAATAACCTGCTTATCCCTCTATTTATATTGCTGCGGTTCATCATTGATTTCTTTAATCTCCAGCTCACCAAAGATGTATGTATTTTTCCCCACCTCCTTCCACCCTAGATCTTGAAAGACATTTGTATATTCCCCGGAAAACTTTTTTGATTTCCCATAGAAAATATCTGTAAGCTCATCTTGTTCGTCTTCATCAATAGTCTCAGAAAAGTAGATTACTTTTTCCCCATCATAAGTCTTGCTAATTTCCGCCTCCGGAATATCGGCAATACAAATTCCTACTTGAGGCTGATATTGACTGATGAACTTTGGTTTTGTAGTTGTGATGACAGATCCAAGCTTCCAGACTGTGCCGCATTTAATTTCTTTATTCTGTTTTTTAAAGATAGCTCTTTGGACTAGGGAGCCCATTTCTAGCGGGATAATTTGATAAACCATCTCTTATCTCCTATAGTAAATTTAGGCTTTCATCATGCTCCTCAAGTATGACGATTCAGTGAAGACGGGTGGATTTGATTAAAGCTTGGTCAGTGTAGGGCTTGGTACTAAGGGTTTTGACTGTCTTCATTTTGTAATAGTTCCAGTTCATGATCAGCCTTGTGAATTCACTACATACAACAATTACCTGCCCTAACTGCCGGGGACAAGAATCTCTGGAAATCTCTCAAGGTTATTCTCAGCATCTATATCGCTGCCCATCTTGCAGCACCATCTTGAAGCCTAAGTCTGGAGATTGCTGCATCTTTTGTAGTTTTGGAAGTCTAGATTGCTCTAGTGCGGAGCAAAATTTAGCTTCGTAAGCTAGTTCCCAGTAGACTAGGGTCTCGTTTCACGAATTTGTCATTAGAGTTTCATAAAATAGACATATTTAAGTAAACCTGCTTCTATTGGAAATGCTGTGGCCTTACATCAAAACAAATCCGCAATGAACCCATCTGAGCTCGTCGCTGCAGTCGATCTTGGCTCTAATAGCTTTCGTATGTTGGTAGCCCAAGTCGTGAAGACGCCTTCGGGTACTCAGCTTCGTCCGATTGATACGTTGCGTGAGTCTGTTCGTCTTGCTGCCGGCTTAACTGACAATAAATTATTGGGCAATGATGCCTATCAGCGAGGTATTACGGCAATACGCCGTTTTGGTGAGCGTATTCGAGGGTTTGACCCGGCCAATGTGCGCGCTGTTGCCACCAACACCTTGCGAGTAGCTAAGAATGCGCCTCACTTTATCCAACAAGCCGAGGAGGCCTTAGGTTTCCCCATTGAAGTTATTGCAGGCGTAGAAGAGGCGCGCTTGATTTATATTGGTGCCGCTCATGAGGTGCCAGCTGTGCAGGGCAATCGCTTAGTAGTAGATATTGGTGGTGGCTCTACCGAACTGATTATTGGTAAAGGTTATGAGCCTAGATTGATGGAGAGCTTATATATTGGGTGCGTCTCTCATAGCCTTAGATTCTTTCCTAAGGGAAATATAGATTCTCATGCGTTTAAAGAAGCAGAGCTAGCCGCAAGAAGAGAAATTCAGGTAATTTCCGGTGCATTCCTAAAGACTGGCTGGAAGCAGGTCATCGGTTCTTCTGGCACTGCCCGCGCTTTAGCAGAACTCATTGCGGTGAATAACTTCAATGGCCAAACTGATGGCTTATCAATCGGCTTGGTTAATGGCTCAGATGGTTTGATTACCCGCGATGGCTTAAGAGCCATGAAAAGGCATCTTCTTAAATATGATCATATCAATCAGGTTGAGCTCCAGGGTCTTAAGGATGACCGACGCTCAGTTTGGCCTGGTGGCCTTTCCATCATGATTGCTGTGTTTGATGAGCTTGGTATTGAGTCTATGGAGGTCACGGATGCCGCTTTGAGAATCGGCGTTCTTTATGACCTATTGGGTCGCTCCCAGCATGAGGATATGCGCTTTGTAACTGTTGAGCAATTTATGCAGCGCTATGCCGTGGATCGTGAGCAAGCGAAGCGTGTTGGTAATTTAGCCGCTGAGTTTTTATCCCAACTCCCAAAGCCAGATGAAGAAAGTAGAGCGGACAATATTGCCTTATTGCAGTGGGCTGCCAATCTTCACGAAATTGGTTTATCGATTTCTCATAACGGTTATCACAAGCATTCAGCCTATATTGCAGGAAATGCGGATATGCCAGGTTTCTCGAAAAACGATCAAGCTAGATTGGCTGCTTTACTCATCGGACATACTGGTAAATTAGGGAAGTTGGCGAATAATGCCTCCTTCACCGATTGGCGTATGCTGTTTTGCATGCGACTAGCGCAAGTACTTTGCAGAGGTCGCAGCGACATCAATTTACCTAAGGTCAAAGTTTCGGAGCATAGTGGCGACTATCTGGTCAGCCTCTCCAAGGAGTGGGCTAGAGAGCATCCATTAACGGAGTTCAGCCTTCAAAAAGAAGCGGCCGAGTGGGAGCGCATCGGCCGACCTTACAGCATTAGCTTGAAGTAATTCTTACAGACCTAAGAAGTGTTTAGCGTACCGTGGATTAATTTCTGACAGGCGCAACATCGTGAGCACATCAGCAGTATTGAAGTCTGGATCCCAGGCTGGCGCACTGCAAATCTTTGCACCCAACTTCAGGTAACCCTTAATCAATGGAGGTGGCTCTACCTCTAGCCCACCATTTAATCTATCAAGGGGTAGCGGTAGGCGCGGGAAAGCATGATTCTCAACCGGAGCCATTTGATCATTGCCAAGAGAGTTATAAAGGCTAGCTGCAAAGTGACCGCCATCAGCCATAGGGATGCTTGCACAACCCAGCATGATTTCATAATTGTGCTTTTGCATGTACTGCGCTAGGCCACTCCATAGGGCCATGATGACTGCGCCGGAACGATAGTCTGCATGTACACATGACCTACCAAGCTCAACCATTTTTGGGCGCAAATGATTTAAGCGTGATAAATCGAACTCAGAATCTGAGTAGAGGCGACCAATTTCAGCAGCCTTGTGCGGAGGTAAAACACGATAGGTGCCGACTACCTTTAAAGATTCTTGGTCACGAATGAGTAAATGATCGCAATACGCATCAAATTCATCAATATCGAGGTTTTCTGGATTTTTAGGTAGATTGGCACCCATTTCCTCCGCAAATACTTTGTAGCGAAGACGTTGGGCTTCTTTAATTTCATTAGCGTTGCTAGCCCAGGTAATTTGGAAGGCAGGGCGCTTTGGTTTTGCAATTGCCTTATTAATAAGCACAGGCTCAATAGCCGTTAATTCAGAGCGCGTTCTCAATGCAAACTTTTTACCAAATAGTTTCTTGGCTAATTTTTTAGAAAATAACTTCTTGATTGCTTCAGCTTTATTTTTCTTAAATTTCTTTGGCTTATCTTCGAACCGTGAATTGAAGATATCAAATGCAGCTAGTGGGTTTGGGATATCCGACATTGTTTTCCTTAATTTATTATTTAATCATAAGCTTGCTGTATTACCAAATGGTGACAAGGGGCATGCAAATCGTTGCCCACAATATGGCGGCAATGAGTAGGGCCAGCATGACTGCAGCCGAGCCAAAATCTTTTGCTCTTTTTGATAGATCATGATGATCAAATGAAATACGATCGATAGCGGCTTCTACACTAGAGTTCAGTAGTTCGACTACTAAAACCATGATGAGGGATGCAATAAGGGCGCATTTCTCAAGAGGGCTAATTGGCAAGAACAGGGCGACAGGGCTTAGCACCACAAGCAGGAAAAGTTCTTGTCTAAAGGCACTTTCCTCTTGAAATGCATAGACTATGCCGCACCAAGAATTTTTGGCAGCATGCCATGCCCTTGTGAGCCCGCGATTACCTTTATGTGGGTTTTGGTTAATGTGGTACGGAGCAGTCAAAATAGTGCCTTAGGCTAGTGCGGTAACGTGCACTTCAGGTGAGGGAACTGGTTTGAGGTGATTAGCAAATTGCTCAGAAGCTGCTCGCCAAGAAAACTTCTCAGCATGAGCTCTAGCTAGTTCGCGAGGAATCTTTAGAGCTTGCAGGCAAGCTACTCGAAGATCTTCGTGCATTGCGCCGGCCGAAGAATTACCTAAAACATCAATTGGACCGGTCACTGGATAGGCTGCTACTGGAGTGCCACAAGCCATCGCCTCTAAAATTACGAGCCCAAAAGTATCGGTTTTGCTTGGGAAGACAAATACATCTGCTGCTGCGTATACCTTAGCCAGCTCATGCTGTTGCAAAACCCCTAGATAATTAATGTTGGGGTATTTTTCTTTAATGCCAGCCATCGCTGGGCCATCACCAACCACCCATTTGGATCCAGGAAGGTCTATTTCCAAGAAGGCGTTGATATTCTTTTCAACTGCAACTCTACCAACGTATAAAAAGATCGGGTGAGCACTATTGAGCGCTTTTGAATCCTGCATTTTGAAGATGTCTAAATCTACGCCTCTAGACCACAACACCACATTATTGAGGCCATACTTCTCTAAGTCATCTTTCACCACAATTGTGGGTGCCATCACCGCCATAGAAGGGCCATGGAACCAGCGTATGAATGCGTAGGTAATTGCAAGCGGGATTCCAGTTCGTGCCTTCACATACTCTGGAAAGCGTGTGTGATAAGCGGTAGAGAAGGGGAGATTGTTCTTGACTGCATAGGCCCGAGCCGATAAACCTAGCGGACCTTCGGTAGCAATATGGATTGCATCTGGTGCAAATGCTTTAATTCGGCGAGCCACTTCCTTACCGGGAAATAGGGATAGGGCAATGTCAGGATAGGTGGGGCAGGGGATGGACTTAAAACCAGTCGGAGTAATCATTTCGACTTCATGACCCATGCCGATGAGTTCAGCTCTAGTTTGTTTGAGTGTTCTCACAACACCATTTACCTGCGGATCCCATGCATCAGTAATGATCATAATTTTCATACGGTAGCCTCTTTAATAAGTGCTGCAAGTTCAGGTTGGAGGGTAATTTCAGGTGCATCCACTGGATCGCCATGAATATGCGTCCAATAGATAATTTTTAGTTCGCCGGTCGTGGTCTCTACCAGCGCTGAAAGGCTTTCGACCCAATCGCCATCATTGCAATAGAGCAGTCCATCAATTTCACGAATTTCTGCTTTATGGATATGGCCGCATACGACGCCGTCGCAATTACGTAAGCGAGCCTCTCTAGCCATGATGTGCTCAAAGTCAGCTATGTAGCTGACGGCATTTTTTACTTGATGTTTGAGATATTGGGATAGAGACCAGTACTGCAAACCCATCTTGACCCGCAGCATATTGAAGTAGCGGTTTATATAAAGGATGATGGAGTACATTGAGTCGCCAACATAGGCCAACCATTTGGCATATTGCATTACCCCATCAAATAGATCGCCATGGGTTACCCAAAGCTTACGTCCATCTAGGGTTGTGTGGATTACCTCTTCCTCAACCTTGATGTCACCAAAGGACATGCCAAAATACTGCCGTGCGGCTTCATCATGGTTTCCAGGGATGTAAATAACTTCCGTACCCTTACGGGCTTTGCGCAATAACTTTTGAACGACATCATTGTGGGTCTGAGGCCAGTAAAATGACTGTTTTAAACGCCAGCCATCGATAATGTCACCAACCAGGTAAAACTGGTCTGCTTCATTATGTTTCAAGAAATCGAGGAGGTAGCTTGCCTGACACCCTGATGTTCCCAGGTGTACATCTGAAATCCAAATCGCTCTGTAATGCGTCATGAGTATCTATTAAGCCGATTCATTATGAATGCCTCATGACACTTTTACGACAGTTTGATGACTTGATTTATATTACGGCTAGATATGAAGTATTCCCAATCAAACCCCGCTTTAAGCCCCAGTAGTTGGCTTCGCTATTGGATTTGGATACAAATCCTTTTGCACGTGATTTCTGGGGTCTGCAAACTTTCCATCCTTTTTCCCTTGCTAAATCGAGATCAAAAGGATCGCCATATACATAAATGGTCTAGGAAATTATTAAAAATTTTCAATATTCAGTTAAGTGTGCTTGGCGCGAATAAATTGACCTCTAGTCCGCATTTGCTAGCATCAAATCACATCTCGTGGTTAGACATTCATGTGATTAATGCATTTAAACCGGTCCGTTTTGTTGCTAAATCTGAAGTGCGGGGGTGGCCTGTCTTTGGGTGGATGGCGGAGCAGTTGGGCACCGTCTTCATCCGCAGGGATAGTGCACGTCATGCAAGACAGGTTGTGGACCAGATAGCTGAGGTTCTGAAAGCAGAATCGGTCTGTATTTTCCCTGAGGGCACTTCTAGCTCTGGAGAGTCAGTATTGCCGTTTAAGCCCAATTTATTTGAATCCGCCATTCTTGCAAATGCGCCAGTCCTACCGATTGCCATTGTTTACAGGAAAAGATCAACAGGCCTTAAGAGTGATGCCCCTGCTTTTATTGGAGATATGGGGCTGCTGGAATCGATGTCAAACGTTATTAGCAATAGGGATATTGAGGTGCAATTACACCTAATGGAACCCTATTTGACTGATGAAGTGAAAAGTTCCGATCGCAAAGAGCTCGCTATTTATTGCCAAGAATCCATAACTAAGACCATATAAACAGCATATGTAATAAAAGTGTCATATCCTTGGGATACAAAGGTATCAACGCATCAGGAAGAAATATGACTTCAAAACATAAAGACATGGCTGAGTGGTACAAGCGAGCTCAGGAAGAAATTTTAGATAGTATGGACGAAGAGCTCGAAATGGAGCTCGATGATGATCGCCTATCACCGGACGGTGGAAGCAGTTCCATCATTCCTCGTAATGTCTACTTTAAAGAATTATTCCGCCTTCAGGGCGAATTGGTAAAACTCCAGGATTGGGTAGTTGAAAACAAACTGAAGGTGGCGGTTTTATTTGAGGGCCGTGATTCTGCGGGCAAGGGCGGTGCTATTAAGCGAATTACTCAACGTCTTAATCCACGCGTTTGTAAAGTCGTCGCACTAACGGCGCCAAGTGAACGTGAGAAAACGCAGTGGTACTTTCAGCGCTACGTATCAAATTTGCCTGCTGGTGGTGAGATCGTTTTGTTCGATCGTAGCTGGTACAACCGTGCTGGTGTTGAAAAGGTTATGGGGTTTTGTAGTGATGTCGAGTACGAAGAGTTCTTGCGTACAGTTCCTGAGTTTGAGCGCATGATTATCCGTTCCGGAATTATTCTGATTAAGTATTGGTTCTCCATCTCAGACGATGAGCAATATAGCCGTTTCATGGTGCGTATTCATGATCCGCTCAAGCAATGGAAGCTGAGCCCAATGGATCTCGATGCACGCCGCCACTGGGAGGCCTACACCAAGGCAAAAGAGACTATGCTTGAGCGAACCAATATCCCTGAGGCACCATGGTGGGTTGTGGCTGCTAATGATAAGAAAAAAGCACGCCTAAATTGCATTTCGCATTTACTGGCTCAAATTCCTTATCAAGAAATTGAGCACCCAGAGATTACTCTGCCTGCACGTGTCCACAATCCAGACTACTTACGCGGCCCTGTTCCCATGGATATGTACGTTCCCGAGATCTACTGATTTGCGATAGAAAGTGTTAACCTCTCATCAATTATTGAGGGGTTAACCGTATGAAGCCAGATGTCTTAATCACAAATCGTGAGTTCAAGCTCCTTATCAAGCCTAAGGGTTTAGATCGTCGCAGCAGAATTACCGCTCTAAGCGATCAGATTCTGAAATTCTGCAAAAAGAGTAAGGTTGATTTTTTTCATCTCGATAATGCCAGCACTGGCCTGCGTAATATTTACTTTTACGATACGCCTTCAGAGGATTTGCGTCGCAATAACATCATCTTACGAGTGCGGGAATCCCGTCAAAATGTTTGGGTTGATGATTTTTGTGAGGTGACCCTCAAGTGCCGCGCGCATGACCTTAGTGAATCATCAAAATTTGATCCCAAACCGAAAAAGAACATTAAATCTAGGCTGCGATTAAAAGAGGAAATCTTGCGTGGAGATGGTCTTGGAACAAAAAGATCAATTTATTCGAATAATGCAATTTTGGACGCAATTCCGATTGATAGCTTGTTTGATAGGTCGTTGAGTAGTGCCATGAAATTCTTCCCGGGCTTAATTACATTACCAGTCGATAAAAAATTACCGCTACGCATTGTAGGGGGCAATACTAATAAGATTTTAGAGGCCTGCCTACCTTTGGGTAATTTAGTTTTTGGCGATGGGGTGCAGGCCCATTGTGATATTGCGATTTGGATGAAGAGCGTAGGAGATCCCATTGTTGGAGAGCTTGCTTTTTCATATCGGGTAAATGATGAGAATCGTGCTCAAGCAAATGCCCATAAACGTGCAGATAAATTTTTCAAAAAACTGCAAATTGAACTTGCTGACTGGCTTGAAATTGGAAGTACAAAAACGGCATTAGTTTATGGGAAACCAGAGTGAATCTAGAATCTGGCTCCTTGGAATTAAGAGCTAAAGCTCCAAATTTTGGGGATTTATTTATTCAGTTTTTCATTATTGGTGCCATCAGCTTTGGCGGTGGCATTATTGCCTATGAGCGCATTCTGTTAGTTGAAAAGCGTAAGTGGTTATCGCCAGACGCATTCATGGCTTACCTAGCCATCAGTCAAACCATGCCGGGGCTCAATTCAGTCAACATGGCTGTCTTATCTGGGGATCATTTGCGGGGCGTCTTAGGAGCTATTACCGCCACACTGGGTTTAATTTTGCCGGGCGGGTTATTTGTACTAGCTATGGGGGTGCTCTATGCTGGCGCCTCTGACCATCCTCTAGCTAACTTGATTTTGATAGGCATTGCAGCCGCAGCAAGTGGCTTGCTAGCTGCGATTACTTATCGAATCGGCGATAGTAATTGGCGTCACCTTCAATCACTCCTCATTATTATTGCCACCTTTTTACTGATGAGCGTTGCTAAATTATCTTTACCGCTGGTTCTCCTCATCATGGCCCCTATTGCCATCTATCTATATCGACCAGGCAACGGTACATGAGTTTTTTGCTCAATCTAGCCCTGAGTTTTTCTTTACTATCGCTTTTGGCGGTAGGAGGAGGCACTGCAGTACTGCCAGAAATGCAGTCACTGCTATCTCATCAGTTTGGGATAGATCACACTCAATTTGTTCATATCTACAGTATTGGTCAACTAGCGCCGGGGCCTAATATGCTGATGGTATTGGTTATCGGATACCAATTAGCTGGTCTGCTTGGGGCTGGGATTGTTTTATTTTCTTTCTTTTTGCCGTCTAGCATTCTGTGTTTTTACATCGGCAGGCTATGGAATCGGTTTGGTGAGAGCCCTTGGCGACGAACAATTCAGAATGCCTTAGAACCCATTTCGATTGGCCTAATGGCTTCGGGAGTTTATGCCGTTGGTAAGGCATCCATCGTAGATGGAATTACTGCGGCACTTGCTTTAGTAAGCTTTTACCTCATCCTCAGAACCAAAATTAACCCAGTATGGGTTATTTTGGGCTCTGGAGGATTTGGCGCAATGCTCATGACTTATTTGAAATAAGTCAGGGTTTAGAACGTACCTCTTAAGCCTACCATTAAGCTTCTTCCGGGTTGGGGTGCATATAGTCTTACAGCCATTGGTGTAGTGGCATATCGAATTTGCTCATTGAGTAAATTCTTGAGGTTCATATACACGGTCCAGTTCATATCCTTGATTTTCTCTGTGTAAGAGATCCCAGCATTTAAGAGGTTGTAACTTGGGGCAGGGCCTTGCTCCCAACTTGCCAATCTATTTTGCTGATAGCTGTAGATGTAAGTGGCGTTGGTAAGCCAGCCATTCTGTTGATGCGCAATTTCTGCACCCAAACGGGGAGCAGGTTGCAAAGGGAGATTGCCGCCCGCATCAAAAGTACCTTGCGAGGCATCGCCAAACACACGCCCCCCAAGGCCATGCTCGCGCCAGTTGTAGGTAAGCTCGCCTTCAACCCCTTTGATAGTCGCTGCCGCTTGCTGTGCTACTACTACCGAGAAGTCACCGGCACTGGGAACGAATTGCCCAGTGTAGTAGCCATAGATGTAGTTATTAAAACGATTGGCATACACACTTGCCTTAGCTCTCATTAAGCCACTGGTTTTTTGGATATTAAATTCTAGATTATGAGAAGTCTCTTTATCGAGATTGGGGTTGCCAATATCAAAGGTGGCGGTAGATTCATGAGCGCCATAGGAATACAGTTCCTGGGCACTGGGGGCGCGTTGAGAAACGGTGTAGGCAACACCAGCACCATGACCTTGCATGAAGTTCCATAAACCGCCAGCAGAGTAAGACATTAAATTAAAGTTGCGGTTTTGCAAGGTGATGGTGGGCATTACACCAGTATCAACGGGTTCAGACACCAACCCGGTTCCCAGATTTGGCTTTTGAGCTACATTGTTATAGCGTAACCCGAGGTTGCCTTGAAGGGAATTCCATTTACCTTCCTCAATCCAGAACAAGGCATTGGAGTTGGTCTTGGTTGGCGGAACGATGGCGTAGCTACCAGTCCCCACTTCAGTGGCGTTCAGTGACGCGGCGGATACCTGCGCGCCAAAGGTGCCTTTCCAGCCAAGCAACGGGTTATGGGCAAGTTCAAAACGCGCTTCATTGGCAATGTTCTTCCACAGAGATGCAGCTTCACCGGCGTTATTAAATTCCGTATGGTTGTAATTGGAATTCGCTGCACTAAATTTGAAAGAGGAAAATCCTGCAAAAGGATCGCGAGTTTGATGTTGCAAGTCATAGCGATTCTGTGATTGATTAATTGAGCCACCTTCCGGTGTTGGAATGCCGTAGTTATTATTTAAACGCTCCGCAGAAACACCGGTATAACCGTTTTGACCAATATAAGAAACACCAACACCTAAATTATTTTGGTTGTTAAAAGAGTTCGGCAGCTTACCGCTGTAGTTATTTCCGCCATCTCCGCCAGGCGGCACCGTCCATCCACCAGCAGGCTCTCCTTGTGATTGTGTGGAGTTCCCTGGAATGCGGTAATTATTTGCATTATTAATAGCGGTATCCACGTGGACTGCTACCGAACTAAATGCTCCGTCCACTTCAACTGCTCCAGCTCTGCCATTGTTAACGGTCTCATAACTGGTATTGACGGCGCCTGTAGGTCTATCGGGCAAGTTGGTCAGGATGCGATCGTTGACTACGTTAACAAGTCCACCACTCGAGCCAGAGCCATACAGTAGGGCAGCTGCGCCGCGCAGAATCTCCACCTGATGGGCGTTTTGCATGTTGTTGCCAACAGCATGGTCTTGCGAGATATTGGATACGTCACCAACAGATAAACCATTCTGCAAAATTTGTACACGAGAACCCTCAAGCCCCCGAATGACTGGCCGAGATGAGCCAGCACCATAACCTGTTGCGGATACACCCAATTCATTGGCAAGTGTGGCGCCCAAAGTGCTACCCAATTTATTGAGCAACTCATCGCCTCGTAAAATCTTGGTAGGGGTCAAGATGCTTTGCGTTGCTTCTTGCGATCCAGTGGAGGTGATTTCAAGAGAGGGTGGAGATTGCGCAAAGGCGGTGGTACTAATTAATCCTGAAATCAGGACGTAGATTAGCTTTTGCTTAGCCAATGGCTGATGGATTTGATGCATATTGTTTCCTTCATTCCTGATGCATTCCACTTACTGCGTGGAGCAATAAATCTAAAGACCAAACAATTCAGTTTGGCGTATCGGGTGATTTACAGGATGAGGCTAGGTGGGGCTCTAGATTGATATAACCCAATATGAATTCGGGTCAGTGAAGCGTCGGCTGATACCAATTGCACTTCACGAAAGAAGTTGATGCCAATGAAAAGATTGGGAGTTGAGGCAATGAAGCCAGCAAGGGTGAGCGCATCTAATAAGTGGCAGCCTGCAGAGCTATGACCAAGGGTAGGCGCTTGATCTACACAGCTAAGTTCAATGCTTTGGTGGTTTATCCCAGAGTGGGCAATGCCGTGAGCAAAGCCAATCCAGTGTGTGCCCAATAAGCTGGCCAGCAGAAAGCTGAGGGCAACAAACCCCTTGAGTTCTTTTCTGAGTTTGCTTAAAAATAAGGCTTCCATACCCTGAATCTTACAGGATTTGCCCTTGTGGGCCATCTCGGTGTAGAATATCGATTCCGTCGGAGTGTAGCGCAGCCTGGTAGCGCACCTGCTTTGGGAGCAGGGGGTCCAAGGTTCGAATCCTTGTACTCCGACCACTTTCTCTTTGTATTATTTTCAGTCCCAGTACACACTGCCTATAGCTCAGCTGGATAGAGCAACGCCCTTCTAAGGCGTAGGTCGCACGTTCGAATCGTGCTGGGCAGGCCACTCCCCACTTTTTATTGCTGTTTCAGTCTATTTCATTGTGCTCAATTGGCTCAATCATGGCTCGAGCTTGGCTAGCGTATGGGTTCACCTTGAGTATGGCGTAAGTTAATCCTGGGTGACTATTAGCGACTCAGACAAAATTTTGACCCTATCTATTTAGTGTCGGTTTGACCCGACTCGGGGGTGTCACTTAACGCGACGGTTAAATAGTTCTTATAATTTTTTTTGTGTACTTTCAAAACTGGGTAAGCAAGAGCTGTCGGATTTAATAATTATTATTAGAATCTATAAGATACAAAACCTCAATTAATAGACTTTTAAGCATTCCCCCCTATAATCTTCAAAACCCCCAGTAAATATAGGGAAATCTACCTCTGGGGCTATAAAAACAGCATTAGTACAGACTTAGAGGCAGCCGATTTGATTCACGGCCAGGTTAAAACTAGCGAACCGATTGTTGCAAGAGCAAGCCCCTCAACGTGGATGGCTCGTGCTTTTGCCCCTCTGTTCTTTGTAAGTGCTGTTTTTGCGCAAACATCCCCTGCAAATACTGCAATTCCAGCTAGCGTGACCGTACAGACAAATGAATCTAAAGATGTTCTATCTGTACCCCCAGTAGTGAGCAACGCAAGCAGTGCTTCGAATGCTCCAAACGTAGCCAATGCCACGTCCTTGTTTGCGCCAATAGGCCAAAACAATACACCGAAGATCTATACCAAGGGTATGCCGTCTGGCCCTACAGAAATGGATTTACGCCAGCTTTGGAATGAGCTCAAACTCAATAACCCGCAGTTGTCTTCATTGCGTGAGTCATATCTCTCCGCAAAAGCAACAGTCCCACAGATCAATGCGCCAGCTAATCCACAGGTCGGCTTGGTATGGTCTGGTATGCCGGCAAATTCACCATTTGCATTGGGTGGTGCTAATGCGCCTTCCCCACAGTACCCCAATGGCATCAGTAGCAATAACTCCATTTCTATTGCGCAGCCGTTTCAGTTTCCAGGCAAGAAAAGCTTGGCATCGGACATTGCTAACACCAATGCTGAGGCTTTATTAGCCCAAAGCGAATCAACCTACCTACAGTTGGGCGCACAGTTATCGACCTTGTACTACACCGCCTTAGCATCACAAAAGCAGTTACAGGTTCTGAAAGAATCGGTGATGCGTTTGGAAATGATTAAGAACGTGGCTAAAGCACGTTATGCCAATAATGCCGCTGCTTATGTTGAATACCTTAACGCGCAGGTGGCCCAAAGTGCAGCGCAAGCAGATCAATTTAACGTAGAACGTCAGCTATCCGTTGCGCTGAACAGCATTAATACTTTGGTGGGCCGCCATTCCAGAGAAAAGCTCATACTGCGAGGTGATGTGCGCCTCGCGATGAAGAGTGTGCCCACCTTGCTTGAGTTAGAAGACTATGCCGAAACCAGCCATCCCTCATTAAAAAGCTCTGCATTGCAGTTAGAAGCAGCACGCAAAGGTGTCGATCTGGCCAAGAAGGCTTACTTACCAGACTTCCAAGTGATTGGCTCTTCATTTACGCCGCGTGGTCCATTCTCGGCCAATAACGGTGCCATGTTTTATCAGCTTGAACTAGACCTCGTTATTCCCTTGTACTTCTTTACCAAAGAAAAGTATGGGGTAGAGCAGGCACAGCGTAGCCAAGCGGCAGCTGAGGCTGGCAATATCTCCAATCGGCAGCAAGTTGTGTTGGCGGTTAATAGCGCCTATGCCACATACGAGCAAGCCAAGAGTCAGGCGCAATTTTTAAAAGAGCGCCAAGTGCCTCAAGCAGATGCCGCCTATAAGGTTGGTCTTACTCAGTACTCCAATAATGGTCAGGGGTTTAACGATTTGCTGACAGCGCAAACCCAATTGCGTAGCCTCGAAGTTCAATTAGCGCTAGCGGAGAGTAATTTACTGCAAGCGCAAGCGGTATTGCTAGTCACATCTGGCAAAGAACCATTTTAAGGAGCAGTGTTGAAAGACAAAATTCTTTCCTTTCTAATACAGCTTGCGGAAAAAGCAAAGCCTATCGCTCATAAGGTCTTGCACTTTGGTGGCCATAGACTACATGTGGCCCTTGCAAGTATTGCTGGTCTGTACTGGAATCTCAGCCCCCAAAATCGTCACCGTGTGCGCCTGGCAGCATTTGCTTTTGCCATTCTTTCAGTTGGCATTGTTGTTGGCCGTATTACCAATGTGAACCGTAACGTCAAAATTGAAGCATCTGATAAGGCTCTCAAAGTTGAGAAGAGCGGCATCTTAGAGTTAAAGCTTCCGGGCATTAAGCTCAATCCAGAAATTTATATCTTCCAAACTGCGGAAAAAGTGCAGGTACCGGTCGATATTAAAGTACCAGGCCGCCTGGCATTTAATGCAGAAAAGTCTAAGGTTCTCTCTGCACGTGCACCAGGGCGGGTAGAGCGCATCTATGCATTCGATGGTGCCGAGGTCAATATTGGTTCTCCAATAGTGGAGTTGTATAGCCCAGAATTTTTATCTGCTCAGCAAGAATACTTACTCTCTGCAAAAACTGCCAAGGTACTAGAATCTAGCAAGACGATGAGCGACTTGCTTGGTGATGCGCGTATTACCCAACAAGCTGCTGCAAACCGCATGCGTAATCTCGGTGCTGGAGATGGCGACATCAAGGCAATCGAGAGTACTGGAAAAACTCAAAGCAATTTGGTGATGCGATCTCCGTTAAAGGGGGTAGTGGTCAAGCGTAATGTGGAGCCAGGCTCCGCTCTGAACTCGGGTGATGTGATTGCCACTTTGGCTGATCCAAAGCAACTTTGGTTTTTAGGTAACGTATTTGAGCAAGACTTACACTTGATTAAGCCAGGACAGAAAATGTCTTTACATGTAGAGGCTTATCCGGACAAAGAGTTTGTGGCATATGCAAACTATATTGCCCCAACAATTGATTCCCAAACCCGCGCCTTATTGGTTCGTGCTGAGATCGAAAATAACGACGATCTCTTCCGCCCTGATATGTATGCATCTGCTAAGTTAACTACGGGCATGGCGGATGCCATCGTCGTGCCGCAAACAGCAGTAGTGCGTATACGAGAAATGCGCTACGTCATCATTAAATCAGGCGATGAGATATACCGTCGCCTACCCGTCAAAGGTTATGACCTCAATAGCAAGGCTTTTGCGATTACTGAAGGTGTTGAGCCAGGTGCACGTATCTTGGCTGAAGGTGCTGTCTTGTTAAATGATCGATTTGCAAAGCAGGAAGACTAAGTGAGTGCCTTTACCTCCTTCATTCGGGGTGTACTTGAGAAACGGGTGCTGGTCATCGTTGGTTCAATCGTGCTCCTCGGTTTGGGGATGTTCAGTCTTTCTAAGTTGCCAATACAGCCATACCCTGGTGTAGCGCCATTAACGATTCAGGCAATTTCTCAATGGCCCGGCCGAAGTACTACTGAGGTAGAGCAACAAGTCACTATCCCGGTAGAAAATGCCTTGGCTGGTATTCCGGGTCTTCAGGCTTTCCGTTCGGTTTCTCTATTTGGTCTGTCTGTTGTAACGCTGAAGTTCAATGACACAACAGATCCTTTTAAGGCCCGCCAAACATTTATTACTAGTCTGGCTAATGTGAGTTTTCCTACTGGAGTCTCCTCCAGCATAAGTCCGGATACTGATGCCACTGGCGAGATCATGCGTTATGAGGTGAAGTCAGATTACGCCTCATCCACCCAATTAAAAACATTGCAGAACTATGAGATCTATAAAGAGCTCAAGCAAACCCCTGGCGTAGCGGATGTCTCATCATTTGGCGGAAGGGTTCGCCAATACCAAGTCATTGTTAGCCCAGAAAGCTTGCAATCAAAAGGCGTCACTGTTAATGAGCTGATTGCTGCTTTAACGAATGCCAATAGCAATACTGGTGGCGGACTATTGCCTAGCGGTGAGCAGCAATTTGTAGTACGCGGTGTAGGTCTATTGAAAAATATCGATGACATCAAGCGGGTGGTTATATCGATTCATAACAGCGTGCCAATTCGAATTGGTGATGTAGCCCAGGTGGAGATTGGCAATGCGCCACGGCTGGGTATGTTCCAGTTCAATGACAATCCAGACTCAGTTGAGGGAATCGTTTACTTACGCCGTGGCGAGAACGCTACTGCAGTACTGGCTCGAGTTCGCAGCACCGTTGAGAACATCAATAAACAAGTGCTACCACCCGGAATTGAAGTGGTGCCGTTCTATGATCGCCAAGTTTTATTAGATATTACGATCGGTACAGTGAAGCACACCCTGTTCTTTGGTATCTCATTAGTGCTCGCAGTACTCTTTTTCTTCTTGGGTAATTTACGCGCTGCAGCAGTAGTGGCGGCAGTAATTCCACTGGCACTCTGTGTATCGTTTATTCAAATGCATATATGGAGTGTGCCGGCTAACCTGATTTCTCTTGGCGCGATTGACTTTGGTGTGATTGTCGACTCTGCGGTGATTTTGACCGAGAACGTCATGCGTCATCTGGAAGAAGGTGGCAAGCGTCTCAATCAAAGCATTATCTTGGCGACGAGTGAAGTACAGCGAGCCATGATTTATTCCACCGGCATCATTATTGTTGCTTATTCCCCATTATTTTTTATGGGCGGAGTGGAAGGCATTATTTTTAAGCCAATGGCCTTCACTATGGGCTTTGCTTTGATTGCCGCCATGATTCTGAGCTTAACTTTCTTGCCAGCGATGATCTCCTTGGTCTTTGGTGAGAACTTGCACCACAAACCACCAGGATTCATTACTCGCTTACTCGATGGTTACAAACCTTTACTTAGAAAGTGGATGGATCGTCCATTAACCGTGGTATCAGTTGCAGTATTTGTATTGGGCTTGACTGTACTAAGTATTACTCGCTTGGGTACCGCCTTCCTACCAACTCTTGAGGAAAATAATATTTGGCTGCGAGTGACTTTGCCAAATACGGTGGATTTGGATTACTCGGTTAAGGTAGCCAATCAGTTGCGCGAGACTTTCTTAAGGCAACCCGAGATTGACAAAGTGGCTGCCCAGATTGGTCGTCCGGATGATGGTACAGACTCCACCGGCGTATTTAACCAAGAGTACGGGCTCTATTTAAAGAGCCCAGATAAGATGCCAAGCGGCTCTAGTAAGAAAGAGTTAATTGCCCATCTTGAGCAAGAACTCAACAAGATTCCCGGTGTGACTTACAGTTTCTCGCAATACATTCAGGACAACGTGAATGAAGCACTCTCTGGTGTTAAGGGGGAGAACTCCGTCAAGATTTATGGCACAGACTTAGAGGTCTTGGATCAAAAAGCCCATGAGGTAATTGAGCAGCTCAAAAAAGTACGAGGTGTAGCGGACGAAGGCATCCTTAAGGAATTAGGGCAGCCGACTTTAAATATTCAGATTGATCGAGAACGCGCTGCGCGTTACGGCATTAATGTAAATGACATTCAGACGGTAGTTGCCAACGCTATTGGTGGCGCTGCGGTGACCAATCTTCTCGAAGATGAGAAGACTTTCGGCATAGCCATTCGCCTAAACGAAGGTAGTCGCAACGATATTGCTGATATTGGCCATCTATTGGTAGATTCGCCTAACAGCGCAGCTATTCCTTTGTCGATGGTGGCAACGGTTCAATTAAGCGATGGCCCATTCTTCATCTATCGTGAAGCCGGTAAACGTTACATCGCCATTAAATTCAGCGTACGTAACCGCGATTTGGGTAGTGCTGTAGAGGATGCGCAATTCTTGGTAGAGAAGAACATCACCCTGCCACCAAACTACTCGATTAGTTGGGATGGTCAATTCAATCAAATGAAACAGGCCCAGAAAAAACTCATGCTGATCGTGCCTTTGGCATTACTGGGCATCTTCTTGTTACTTGTGAGTGCTTTTGGTAATTTCCGGGATGCGGTAATTGTGATGATCAATGTACCGTTTGCAGCGATTGGTGGCGTGATTGCTCTGCATCTTGCAGGTGAGACCTTAAGCATCTCCGCCTTCTTTGGATTCTTATCTTTATTTGGTATTGCCATTCAGGACGGTGTGATTCTGATCTCCTTTATTAATAAGACGGCAGCTAACGAGCATGGTGAGATGAAAGATGTCATGGTGGAGGGCGCCTCTTTGCGAGTGCGCCCGGTACTCATGACAGCAGCACTTTCTGGACTAGGACTCTTACCGGCTGCTTTATCTCACTCGATTGGCTCTGAGGCTCAGCGTCCTTTAGCCCTAGTGATTGTGGGTGGTATGGTGACGACGACTATTTTGACCCTCTTGGTATTACCAGTAATATATGGATGGTTCAGAGGGCGCAGCTTAAGCCAAACTGCCAAAGCTTAACTATGGATGAGATTCAAAATTTCGGTCAATGGACCAAATGTCTGAAGTGAAAACAGCTTCCTCCATAGTCCGCTAAGGATTGAATTGAGCCTGCCATCGATAAATATGGCGAAGGTCTGCTTTGTGATCAGTAACAGCCATTTAAAACCCTCGCGTATTAGTGTCGGTTTAAACGACAGTAAATAATTCAGGTCGCCCAAGTCTAAATCTGAAATTAAGCTAACAAGTGTCGTGTATCGAGACACTTGTAATGAATAATCTATCACTCTTATTTTCTAGTCCTACCGCCGAAACTGAACCCATCAAACTCCTTGATGGACTTCTGACACTCTATAAGAGACCCGCGAGTCACCAATCGCAATGCCGCTTTAAGCTCTCTACGGGGGCTTGGCATTCCGCTAGTACGGGATCTGACCAGTTAGCCGAAGCCACAACCCAAGCTATTTCTATATACGAGACAGTCAAGCTCAAGCTAGCCAGTGATTTAGCCATTAAGACTCGGACTTTTCGCCAATTGGCCACGCAAGAACTTGCTGCTGCTGCCCGAGTTGTGCAAGCCAATCCCAATAAACGTACTCATGTGGACTACATCCATATCTATACCAAGTACCTAACCCCATTCTTTGGTGATTACCAGATTAATGACATCACCAGGGAAGTAGTAGATGACTATGTAGCCTGGCGCATATCCCGGATGGGTAAGAATCCCAAGACCTATACCCAAAGGCGCCATGCTGGTCTTTATAAGCGGGTAATTGAGCGAGCCAGAGATCAAGGGTTAATTCACCGTCTTCGAACCATTCCATTATTGGAGGTCGCTGCCGATAGGGCAGAGATTAGGCCAGCCTTTAGCCATCAAGAGATCGATTACTTGCTGGAATACATGCGGGACTGGGAGCGTTTTGGCCGCAATCAACGCAGTAATCATATGAGAAGACTTTGCAGAGTTTATGTGGAGTTCTTGCTAGGAACAGGCATAAGGCAGGGCACAGAGAGCATGCCACTTCTAAGGCGTAGGTCGCACGTTCGAATCGTGCTGGGCAGGCCAACCCCCCCCTATTTTTAAGTAGTTCATTGTCAACTCAGGCTGTTCTATTGGCGCGATATAAGTTGAACCATGACTAGGGCCTATCTATGCAAGGGTGTTTTTGGGCCTAGCCTATAAGGCCAAACCCATGGTGATGCCCGTGATGGGAGTGTCCTAACCCTTCATCATTCCCGCCCAAATTTAAAATTATTAGGAAGCCAATCAGATCGATTCCCATCAACATCATTACCAATCGAGCGCATATGCTTTGAACAGACTGGGCAACTCACACCATTCCAATCCTGCAGGAAATTATCCGATTGACATCCTTTGCAGTGAAGTTCATCAGCTAGCCCTGGTAAATTAGCAATTTTGTATGTATCTACTCGCCTGCAGCGTCGGCAATATTTCGGCACTGTCGAATAGTAAGTGTTTCTCTCAATGCCAAACGAGCCGGTACCACGAAACCCACAATACCCACAATAAAATCTGTATTTGGCGGCCATAATTACTGCCCCTCACCCTGTTTACTCAATACATTTTTATATTGACTGGTAAAGTTTGAAATCAAAAGGGCGCGCTCTTGATTTGCTACTCCAATCGTGATTTTTCTATAAAT
>NZ_NCJB01000266.1:0-3332 GCF_002282275.1 Polynucleobacter sp. 39-46-10
ATATGGGTAGCCATGGGGGCGACAACTTATGAGCACCATGGCATTGGAGGTTAAAAATCTCGAATCTTGGTATGGCGAGTCTCATATCCTTCACGGTGTGAACTTTTCAGTTCGTGATGGTGAGGTGGTTACGCTGTTGGGTCGCAATGGGGCTGGGCGAAGCACGATTTTAAAAACCATTTTAGGTTTAACAAGTAAGAGAACGGGTTCGGTAGAGGTTTATGGCAACCAAACGATTGCCATGCCAACCTATAGGATTGCTCGGCTTGGTGTTGGTTTTTGTCCTGAGGAGCGCGGCATCTTTGCTAGCTTAAGTGCCGAAGAGAATTTATTGTTGTTGCCTGAGATCGCCCCTGGCGGCATGGGTTTGGATGAGATTTATGAAATGTTTCCCAACCTGTATGAGCGACGCAATAGTCCAGGCACAAGACTCTCGGGTGGCGAGCAGCAGATGCTTGCAATGGCACGCATTTTGAGGACGGGTGCCAAATTACTGTTGCTGGATGAAATTACCGAAGGTTTGGCGCCGGTGATTGTTCAAAAGTTGGGTGAGGTGGTAACAAGCTTACGTAACAAAGGCTTCACTATTGTGTTGGTGGAGCAAAACTTCCGATTTGCTGCACCTCTAGCAGATCGTCATTATGTGGTTGAACATGGCAATGTGGTCGAGGTTGTCAATCAAAGTGAGTTGGCTGAGAAGGCAAGCTTGTTAAATGAGTATCTTGGTGTTTAGCAGTTATTTATAGGAGACCTAAATGAAGTTAAAGCAAATTACTGCGTGTCTGGTGGCGGCAACCTTTTTTGGTTCAAACCCAGCATTCGCGCAAACATCTAAAGTAAGTGGTGATGTAATCAAGATTGGTGTTTTAACTGACCTTTCTTCTACCTATTCTGATTTGGCTGGTCCTGGCGCGGTGATTGCCGCAAAAATGGCAATTGCCGACTTCTCAAAAGATGGCACTGTTATTGGCAAGAAGATTGAGCTTGTTAGTGCCGACCATCAGAACAAAGCAGATATTGCCGCCAACAAAGCGCGCGAGTGGTATGACAAAGACGGTGTTGATGTGATTGTTGAGTTGGTTTCGACCAACGTTGCACTTGCTGTCATGGAAGTCGCGGAACAAAAGAACAAGATTACTTTGGTGTCTGGTGCAGCATCATTACCAATTACCAATGAAAAATGTACTGCTAATAACGTGCATTGGACTTATGACACCTATGCGCTTTCAAACGGTACCGCTAAAGCAGTTGTTAAGCAAGGCAAAAAGAACTGGTACTTCTTGACTGCTGACTATGCTTTCGGAGCAGCCCTAGAGAAAGACTCAACCAATGTTGTTAATGCCAACGGCGGCAAAGTGCTTGGTACAAGTAAGCACCCATTCCCTAATAGCGACTTCTCTTCATACTTGCTGAAGGCTCAGGCCAGTGGCGCAGATGTTGTTGCATTAGCAAATGCTGGTCAAGACACCATCAACTCCGTTAAACAAGCCTCAGAGTTTGGTATCAACAAAAAACAAACCGTTGTTCCTTTGCTCATGTTTATTTCTGATGTTCACTCTTTGGGTTTGAATGCAGCCCAAGGTATGTACCTAACAGAAGGCTTCTACTGGGATAGAGATGAGAAGACCCGCGCGTTTGCCAAACGCTTTATCTTGCAGCATAAGCGGATGCCAACCAGCGTTCAAGCTGGCGTCTATTCATCAGTTCTTGCTTACTTAGCTGCAGTTCAAAAGGCTGGCACAGATGATACTCAGGCAGTAATGAAGGCCTTGAGATCAACCAACATTGACGATGGATTATTCAAAGGAAAAATCCGTGCCGATGGTAAGTTTGAACATGACATGTATTTGCTCGAAGTGAAGAAGCCATCTGAATCTAAGAGCCCATGGGATTATTACAACGTCAAAGCGGTGATTCCGGCTGCTGAGGCAACACAACCACTTTCATTGTCACGATGCAAGTTGGTTACTAACAAGTAATCCATTTCTAATTAAGCATGTTTGAACTTCTTGGAATTACCCCACAAGGGCTGGTTGCTCAGCTCTTGGTGGGGCTTATCAATGGCTCCTTTTACGCCATTTTGAGTTTGGGTTTGGCCATTATTTTTGGCCTACTCAACATCATCAATTTTTCCCATGGTGCTCAATACACGATGGGTGCATTTGTTGCATGGATTGGTTTAACTCAAGTAGGTCAATGGTTTGGCTTTCCTGAGTTTTCTATTAATTATTGGTTTGCATTAATTTTGGTGCCCTTGGTTATGGCGGGCTTTGGTTTGATTCTTGAGCGCACCATGCTCAAGCGCCTTTACCACCTAGATCACTTATATGGCCTTTTATTAACTTTTGGTTTGGCGCTCATTATTGAGGGAATGTTCCGTCATTGGTATGGAATTTCTGGTGAGAGCTATCCAGCCCCAGAGATATTGCAGGGTGCCATCCCATTAGAGTCGATTGGCATCATCTTGCCTAAATATCGTTTGTGGGTTGTAGTTGCTTCTCTAGTGGTTTGCTTCTCTACTTGGTATGTTATTGAGAGAACGAAATTGGGTTCCTATCTTCGTGCTGGAACTGAAAACCCAAAACTACTCCAAGCATTTGGCATCAATGTGCCTTTAATGATTTCTTTGGCCTATGCTTATGGCGTCGGTCTTGCCGGCTTTGCTGGTGTTTTGGCTGCACCAATTTTTCAAGTGAATCCATTGATGGGCTCGAATCTCATCATTGTGGTTTTTGCGGTTGTTGTGATTGGTGGCATGGGTTCTATTATGGGATCCATTTTGACCGGCCTAGCGTTAGGCTTAATTGAAGGTCTAACTAAAGTTTTTTATCCAGAAGCATCTGGCGTAGTTATTTTCGTAATCATGGCAATTGTTTTGCTTATTCGTCCTGCTGGACTTTTCGGCCGGGAGAAATAAGTTGAACTCAAAAACAAAATTACTGTACGGCATTCTAGTTTTAATTGCCCTGTTACTGCCCTTCCAAGATTTCATTTATCTTGTGTTTGCAATGAAGGTTTTATGTTTCGCACTCTTTGCTTGCGCCTTCAATTTGTTGCTGGGCTTTACTGGCCTTCTTTCTTTTGGGCATGCAGCATTTTTTGGAACCTCTGCTTACATTACCGCGTATCTTTGCAAAGAGGCTGGGCTGTCCCCTGAGTTTGGAATTGCTTTGGGTGTTCTTGGCTCAGCTTTCTTGGGCTTTTTAATTGGCTCTTTAGCAATTCGCAGGCAAGGTATTTATTTTGCAATGGTTACGCTTGCTCTTTCTCAAATGGTCTACTTCCTCGCAGTGCAGCTTCCCTTTACTGGTGGTGAGGATGGTATTCAGGGT
>NZ_NCJB01000016.1:0-25345 GCF_002282275.1 Polynucleobacter sp. 39-46-10
GCAACCTTGTTGGTCCCAGTAATCTTGGAGTTTGAGAATGATTTGCTGAAAAGTAAGCATGATTTACCTGGCTAAGCCTTTGATTTTACATGGCTAAGCTAGTGAACCATGAAATAGCGATTAGATTCGTTTTTGGCGAATCAGGCCCAAGATAAGCAAGAGGCAAGAAAGGCTCAAAATAGGCACATTTCCCCAAAGTACGTAAGGAGTTGTGCCGGAGTAGGCTTGGATTTTGAGCTTGAGTATGCCCTGGGTAAATTCGCCTAACTGAGACAGTAGCTTGCCATCTGGCCCAAGCGCTGCGGTAATCCCTGTATTTGTGGCGCGTAGCGCTGGGAGACCAGTCTCCAAGGAGCGTAGCTGCGATAGACGTAATTGCTGCGCTGGTGCTTGAGAATCCCCAAACCAGGCCAGATTGGTCATATTGATCAACAAGTTAACGGGCTTATTGCTCTGATGAATGCGGGAGGCTAACTCCCCACCAAAGACATCCTCATAGCAAATCATGATGACTGCATGAATTGCATCTTTACCTGAGCGAACAATACTGAAGGGATCTTGATCTAGCTTGCCACGTTCAAAGTCACTCATGGGGACATGGAATGCATTCACAAACCAATGAAAGCCGGGAGGAATAAATTCACCAAAGGGCACCAAATGAGATTTGTCATATTGATAGCTTGGTACGTTGGGAGAGAGTCCAAGAGCGCGATTGGTGTATTTCACCCCAGTGGAGTTGCTTACCTCTCCAATCAAGCCGAGTAAGACATTGCTGGAGGTGTTGGTAGAGAACTGTTGAAGTGATCCTAATAAGCCAGCGGGAAGATTGCTTTGCGGCCAAGGATAAGCAGTCTCTGGAGTGATGATGAGGTCGGCTGACTGACTCTCAATAGCATTGGTATAAAAACTAAATTGTTCTTCAATGGCCTTGGGGTTGAACTTCAGGCTTTGCTCAAAATTACCTTGAATTAAACGAACACTGAGTGGTTCGCCAATCGGCTTTGTGAAGGTCCAAAGGCTCGCGAGTTGCGCAAGAGCGACGGTAGCAATGATAAAGGTGGCGCTAAAGAAGATATTTTTTTTTAACTGAGTAACTTCCCAAGAAATCCACACTGCTAAAAATGTGCAGGCCAGACCGCCGAAGAATGGCGCCACGGGTGCAAATGGGCCGTTGAATTGTGCTTCCGCAAATCCCATCCAAGGAAAGCCTGTAAATATCACGCCACGAAAATACTCAAAGCTGACCCAGCTTGCAGCAAGTAATAAACCAGTGATGCGTGAAGATTTAAAAAATACTAACGAGAGGCTGGCCGCCGAAAAATATATGGCCATGTAGGCAGATAATAAGAATACGGCTGCACCAGATAGGGCTGCATTCATGCCGCCTACATCATGCAAGCTAATGTAGATCCACCAGAGACCCAGAACAAAGTAGCCTAGACCAAAAGCCATTCCAGAAATAAATTGATTTTTAACAGATAGGCTTGCTTGTTCACTCATCCGCCACCAAATCAAACTCAAGATCGGGATTTGTATCCAGCCACCATACGGCAGCTCTGCTGCAGCAGCTAGTACGGCCCCTAGAAAAAATAGCGCCAATAAATTGACGCCATTACCTAGTCTAGTAGATTGCTGATCAATCAAGGTAATTCTCAGGAAGGATTCTTCGGGAGTTGGCGTGCGAGCAGAATGTGAATCTGTCTTGGATCAGCGCGCTGAACCTCAAACTCGACTCCGTCGATCTCGATCAATTCGCCCATTTTGGGTACTCGACCTAGATGATGAATGACTAGGCCGGCAATAGTTTCAATGTCTTCATCATGAAATTGAGTACCTAAGGCCTCATTAAATTGCTCTAATTCAGTAATACCTTTAACGCGAATATCTCCGTTGTCTAATGAGATGAGGTTATCTGCTTCCTCGTCAATATCGTGCTCATCCTCAATGTCACCAACGATTTGCTCAAGCACATCTTCAATCGTAATGACACCTGCAACGCCACTGTATTCATCTACAACAATTGCCAAATGATTACGGTTGTCTTTGAAGTCACGTAGCAACACACTTAGGCGTTTAGATTCAGGAATAAATACGGCGGGGCGGAGCCAATCGCGAACCTGAAAATCTTTTTCGGTAGAGTGACGCAATAAATCTTTTGCCAGTAAGGTGCCGATGACATTGTCGCGGCCACCTTCAAATACTGGGAAGCGTGAGTGGGCGGCAGTAATGACGCTCTTGATAATTTCCGATAAAGGCTGGTTGATATCAATCCAGTCAATCTGCGCTCTGGGGATCAAAATATCGCGAGCACACAATTGGCCTACCTGGAACACACCCTCAATCATAGAGAGGGCATCTGCGTCAATTAAGCCTTCGGCCTGAGCTTCTCTTAGGGCATCAATCAGTTCCTGACGACGTTCTGCTAAGCTAGTTGGCTGCGGCGTTAAAAAATCGGCCAAGCGCTCTAAAAGGGATTTATTGGGGTCAGGCATATACCAAGAATATCGTAGAAATAAGTAAATTCGATGAAGATGGCGTTAAAACCGCCTCAATTGGGTGTGTAGGGGTTAGCAAAGCCCAGGGATTTTAGAAAGATGATTTCCTTGTTTTCCATTTTTTTTGCTTCGACATTGTTTTCATGATCCAGGCCTTGAGCATGTAAGCAACCATGAATAATCAGATGCGCTAGATGAGCCTTCATGGCCTTACTTTGGTCTGATGCCTCTTTTTGAATCACAGGGAGACAAAAAATAATATCGGCAGCCAATGTCTTTTTGCTCAGCTCATATGGAAAGGTGAGGACGTTAGTTGCATAGTCTTTGTTGCGAAAGGCAAAATTCAGTTTTTTGCCTTCAGCTGCATTCACAAAGCGCAAGGTAATGAGGCCATTCAATGGAACTGCTGCTTTCACCCATTTTTTAATTGCCACCAGAGATGCCGTTGCAAGCACTTTCTCTTCGATAGCAGCGCTAGCAAATTGAATATCAATCTCGAGTTTAGAGGGGGATGCTTCCTTCGTCGTCATCTTAGTGAGTGTGGGATAGGGTGAGATCGCCAATCAGTTCGCCTCGGAGGGTGTAGTTGAGTACTTCAGTAATGCGGATATCTACCATTTGGCCGATGAGTGATTCGATATCGTCATTTGGTGCAGTGAAGTGAATCACGCGATTATTAGCGGCCCGACCCTGCAAGTTCACGCCATCTTTCGCCAAACCTTCAACGAGTACTCGCTCAGTATTGCCCAGCATATTTTTGCTAATTTGATTTGCTTGTGACTCAACTAGGGCGAGTAATGTTTGTAGTCGCTTGAGTTTGACCTCATAAGGAGTGTCATCACTCAAATTGGCAGCGGGTGTCCCGGGTCGCGCACTGAAGATAAAGCAAAAGCTATTATCAAAATTCAGTTCTTCAACCATCTTAAGTAGTTTTGCAAAGTCTTCATCGGTCTCGCCAGGAAAACCCACAATAAAGTCACTAGAGAGGGTTAGGTCGGGCCTCACAGCGCGCATCTTACGAATAATGCTTTTGTATTCTAGTGCGGTGTAGCCACGTTTCATTGCAGATAAAACGGAATCCGATGCATGTTGTACTGGTAGATGCAAATGGCTTACGAGCTTCGGAACTTTGGCGTAGATATCAATCAAGCGCTGTGTAAATTCTTTTGGGTGGCTAGTTGTAAAACGAATCCTCTCAACACCCGGAATTTCGGCAATGTATTCAATCAGTAATGCAAAGTCTGCAATCTCTTCATTGCCACCCATCTTGCCAAGATAGGCGTTCACATTCTGACCGAGCAAGACAATTTCTTTTACGCCTTGGGCTGCAAGACCAGCCACTTCAGTCAATACGTCGTCAAAGGGGCGCGATATTTCCTCGCCGCGAGTGTAAGGAACCACGCAGTAGCTGCAATACTTTGAGCAGCCTTCCATGATGGACACATAAGCTGAGCCACGGGTTTGACGAGAGGCTGGAAGGTGGTCAAACTTTTCTATTTCTGGAAAAGAGATGTCTACCTGAGATCTTCCAGTTTGGCGACGTTGCGCAATGAGGTCTGAGAGGCGATGTAAAGTTTGCGGGCCAAACACCACATCGACATATGGCGCCCTACTAATAATTTGCTGACCTTCTTGGCTGGCAACGCAACCGCCCACACCAATTAATAAATTAGGCTTGGTTTTCTTGAGCTCGCGTAGGCGGCCTAAATCGGAAAATACTTTGTCTTCTGCTTTTTCACGAATCGAGCAGGTGTTTAGTAGAACGACATCTGCATCTTCTGGCGTGTCAGTCATGACCATGCCTTCATCGGCATGTAGGAGGTCGGCCATCTTGCCCGAGTCGTACTCGTTCATTTGACAGCCAAAGGTTTTGATATAGAGCTTTTTCATATGCCGTTCTCAGGTTTATAGCTGGGGGCGAAGCTCAGATTTTACTGGATAAGGCGTTTAGAGCAGACGTAGGGCCAGAATCGCAACAATAGTTGGTGGAATGGCGGCTACAAACAGTAAACCCGCGGAAACTGCTGCATTTGGGAAGTAACTGCGCAAAATAGCCAGTCCAGCAGGATTGGGGGCGTTTGCAATCACGGTTAAGCCACCACCTGCTACTGCACCACCAACTAAAGCCAGCTTGAACTCTGGTGAGGTGCCCTGTACCAATGATCCTAAATAGGTGAGCGCCGCATTATCGGTAATCGCAGTTAATGCCAGACTGCCATAGAACACTGCGGTGGGACTCATAGTTTCGAGGATCGGCTGCAGCCACCAACCTTGCAGTGCGCCCAAGACAACTAGTCCGCCTAAGAAGAATCCTACCAGCAAAGCTTCACGCAAGATGAGCGGGCTTTGATGTTTTGGATAAGCAGTGGTGTAACCAATAAAAAAGAGTAGCAGCCACATGAAGATGACTGGGTCATGTGCGAAGCTCACAATGCCTAGCAAAAATAAAAGGTGAATTGCTGTAATGGTAAGTGGAATGCGAACTTGATCAGATTTTCTAGTAGGCTCAACAAGTTGCTTATGAAAGAGTAGGGTTACAACCCCAGCGTTAATGAAAATGGCAATCATTGCTTCAAAGCCAAAGTTCGAAAACATGAAAGCGGTACTCCAGCCCCAGGTAGATGCCACCATAAGCACTGGTGGTGCGGCGAAATTAGTTAGCGTGCCACCGATTGAAATGTTAACGAACAGCACACCTAATGTGCCAAACAAAAGTGGGGTAGAGCATTTATGGCGATAGACTAGGTCGCGCAATAAAAAAGCTGCCAGCGTCATTGCGGCGGGCTCAGTAATCAGTGATCCTAGCAATGGCGTGATACTAAGGGTCAAGAAATACAGTGTTGGCGCTTGCTTGGTGCGCAAGACAAATTGAATGGCTTTGCCGAGCTTATAAAGAAGCTGAGTTGCAAAATTCAGAATGGGTTTACTACCAGCGACAACCATGATGGCAAAAACAAATAAGGGCTCCGTGAAGTTCCGCTTATTGGCGTACTCTTTTGCTGTGGCTAGATCATTTGCAAGCCACATAAAAATAATCAGCACAGCCGCCCAAAAACCAAAGACGATTTCAACCTCACCGAGGAGATGCCATAAACCAGCATGTCTTGGGGATTTTTTAGCTAGGGCTTCAAAATACGAAGTGCAAAAGGTATGTAGCACTGCGATGGCAAATATAACGCTAGCACCAAGCTCAGTAGGGGTAAAGTTCATAGCTACATATTATCAGGGCAACATCAATAAACTGCTCTTAATAGCAAGTAAATAAAAGTATTAGCAATTAGGGAGATTTTGGTGAAATTAAAATTAGGCTATCAAGAATTAATTGCCAATGCGATGGCACAAATTGAGACCGTTCCATTGGAGCAAGCCCAGCAATTCCTGAGTGATGAAAGCACCGTTTTTGTGGATATTCGGGATGTGAGGGAGTTGGAGCGCGATGGCCTTATTCCAGGTGCAATTCATGCTCCTCGTGGCATGCTGGAATTTTGGGTCGACCCGGATAGCCCTTATTACAAGCCAGTTTTTGGTGAGGGGAAGCGTTTGTTGCTCTATTGCGCATCTGCGTGGCGCTCTGCCCTTACAACAGAAACCCTGCAAAAAATGGGGGTTCCTGGGGTTTGCCATCTTGAGGGAGGCTTTAGCGCGTGGAAAAAGGCGGAATTGCCTGTAGCGGAGAAGCATTCAAAGCCCCATCCAGGCTAAATTTGGCGTTTCCAAGATCTTGAAATAACTTTAATAGCCCCCATTTACTGAGGGTGATGTTCATTGATTAAGAGGGAAGAGAGAATACGCATGACTGTAGCTAGTAAAGAAACATTAGGCTTTCAAGCCGAGGTAAAGCAACTTTTACAACTGATGATTCACTCCTTGTATTCCAATAAGGAAATCTTTCTCCGTGAGCTGATCTCGAACGCATCCGATGCTTCAGACAAACTCCGTTTTGAGGGGATCGAGCATCCCGATTGGTATGGCGATGATCCTGATCTGAAGATCAAGGTCAGTTTTGATAAAGTCGCTAGAACCGTCACGATTTCGGATAACGGTATTGGCATGAGTCGGGATGAAGTAATTTCTAATTTGGGAACTATTGCTCGCTCTGGCACGAAAGAATTTTTCTCTAAGCTTTCTGGCGATCAACAAAAAGATGCCGCTTTAATTGGTCAGTTTGGTGTTGGCTTTTACTCAGCCTTTATTGTGGCCGACCGTATTACTGTGGAGACGCGTCGAGCAGGCTTGCCAGCGTCCGATGGAGTTCGCTGGGAGTCTGATGGCTCAGGCGAATTTACAGTAGAAAGTATTGATCGCCCACAGCGTGGGACTTCGATCACGATGCAGTTGCGTGAGGGTGAGGATGATTTCCTCTCCACCCATAAGTTGAAATCGATTATTCGTAAATATTCCGATCACATCTCTTTGCCGATTCAGATGAATAAGGAAGAGTGGGACGCAGATAAAAAAGAGCAAGTGATTAAGGACGAGCTCGAAAGTATTAATCAGTCCAGCGCATTATGGGCTCGCTCTAAATCCGAAATTACTGAAGAGCAGTACCACGAGTTTTATAAACACCTGTCACATGATTATGAAAATCCCTTGTGCTATTCCCTGAATAAGGTCGAAGGTCGTAGTGAATTTACGCAGTTGCTGTATGTACCCTCACGTGCACCATTTGATTTGTGGGATCGTAATAAGCGTGGCGGTATTAAGTTGTATGTGAAGCGGGTATTTATCATGGATGATGCCGAGCAATTAATGCCGATGTACCTGCGTTTTGTCACTGGGGTGATTGATTCAACAGATCTGCCTTTAAACGTTTCCCGTGAAATCCTGCAGGAATCACGCGATGTGAAAATTATTCGAGAAAGCTCCACTAAGCGTGTATTAAGCATGTTGGAGGATTTGGCTAATGGTGATGACGATACCAAGAAAGAAAAGTACCGCACCTTCTGGACTCAGTTTGGACAAGTGCTTAAAGAGGGTGTTGGTGAAGATCAGCCTAATCAAGAGCGCATCTTAAAGCTCTTGCGTTTTGCAAGTACACATGCGGATTCTGCTGATCAAACTGTTTCCTTAGCTGAATACATTTCACGCATGAAGGAAGGTCAAGACAAGATTTATTACGTCACTGGCGACACATTTAATGCTGCTAAAAATAGTCCGCATTTAGAAATCTTCCGTAAGAAAGGCGTTGAAGTTTTATTGCTGTCCGATCGTGTGGACGAGTGGATGCTTTCTTTCTTCGCTGAGTTTGATGGCAAGCACATGACCTCAGTAGCAAAGGGCGGTCTTGATCTTGGCAACTTAAGTGACGAGAAAGAAAAGAAAGAGCATGAAGAAACTGAAAAGAATTTCAAGGGCTTGCTCGATCGCATGAAAGCAGCGCTGGAAGACAAGGTGAAGGATGTGCGTGTGACCTTCCGCTTGACTGACTCTCCAGCGTGCTTGGTCTCTGATGAGAATGAACTTTCTGGAAATTTATTGCGCATGCTCAAGGCGGCAGGCCAGCAAGCGCCAGATACCAAGCCTATTCTGGAAATCAACCCCGATCATCCTTTGCTCCTCAAGCTGAAGTCAGACGATCAGTATTTTGATGAGTGGACTCAGGTCTTATTTGATCAAGCACTCTTGGCTGAGGGCGGTCAATTGAATGATCCAGCTGCTTATGTAAAGCGTATTAATCAGCTGCTCCTCTCTTAAATTGCTGAAGCTTTAAAAGAAAAACCCAACTTGCATGACGCAGGTCGGGTTTTTTGTTTTACTGCAATTAGAACTCAATCTAGCTTGTAAAGCCACCTAAGAATTACTGAGGAGCTTTAGCTGGCTGATTATTTTTTCCAGCGTTGTAGCCAGAGTTGTACTCAGAAGCCTGCTCTTTTTTGTAGGCATCGTATACGTAACCAGAGGCTGCACCAACTGCTGCGCCACCAACTGCTCCCCAAATTGGGTTGCCGTGGAAAATGGCGGTGCCAACTGCACCAGCAGCTGCGCCGATACCAGCGCCAGATAAAGTGCGTTGTTCTGTATTGCTCATGTTAGAGCAACCTGCAATTGCTAGGGTTGCAGCAGTAATAGCGATAATTTTTTTCATATCAACTGTTCCTTATGTCTTTAGATTGATTGGCTAATTAGCTTGGATTATTTTCTGGCGCAAGGAAAGCGTGCTGCCAAGAAGCCCAAGAAAACACCTGCCGCCGGTTTGTCAGCAGTTTGTTGATTGGTTTGACCAAATTTTACAAATTCACCAATCACTTCGTCACGTGAAGGTGCTGGTTGCTTTACGCAAATATATGGCCTAGCGCGTTGTGGATGACGTGTTGCCAAATAAGTGTCGTAAATCGCGGTTGTATAGCCAACGCAAAAGCTACGGGACTCTGGGCTTGCAGGCAATTTGCAGACATTGACGAGCTCTTGAGTGCTCAATACCTGAACTTTTTCTTGGGCCTGGGCTAAGCCAGAAAATGCGCCTAAAGCGGCCAATAGAACTAAAATTTTTTTCATGGGTTCTCCCTTCGGTGTATGTAAATTTGATAATAAACTATATTGAGGGCATTAAATTGCACTAAATGAGTGCATTAATGCTGACGAACCACCACTAAATTCCCCATAATGATGCAAAAAATATGGGGGTTATTTCAGTGGAAACTTTGAAATCAGGCAGTGATGCCTTGTTTATTTTGCTCGGCGCCATCATGGTTTTAGCGATGCACGCGGGGTTTGCATTTCTTGAGCTTGGCACGGTTCGTAAAAAGAACCAAGTCAATGCCTTGGTCAAAATCTTAGTCGACTTTGCAGTGTCGACTATTGCCTACTTCTTTATTGGTTACAGCATTGCCTACGGCGTCGACTTTTTCTCTGGCGCTGAGCTATTGGCCGAGAAAAATGGCTATGAACTGGTCAAATTCTTTTTCTTGCTGACCTTTGCTGCTGCTATTCCTGCCATTATTTCGGGTGGTATTGCAGAGCGCGCGAAGTTCAACCCTCAATTGATTGCCACCTTTATCTTGGTTGGCTTCATTTACCCTTTCTTTGAAGGCATCGCCTGGAATCAGCATTACGGCATCCAAGCATGGATCAAGTCACTTACTGGCGAAGAGTTCCATGACTTTGCGGGTTCAATTGTTGTCCATGCGGTGGGTGGTTGGATTGCGCTACCAGCAGTCATCCTGTTGGGCGCGCGTCGTGGTCGTTACACCAAGGATGGCAACGTTGCGGCACATCCTCCTTCAAGCATTCCGTTCTTAGCATTGGGCGCTTGGATTTTGGCGGTAGGTTGGTTTGGATTTAACGTCATGAGTGCGCAGACTATCGATAAGGTCAGTGGCTTAGTTGCCATGAATTCTTTGATGGCGATGGTTGGCGGGACTTTGGCTGCATGGGTTATTGGTCGCAACGACCCCGGTTTTACTTATAACGGTCCTTTGGCTGGCTTGGTGGCAGTTTGCGCTGGCTCAGATTTGATGCACCCGATGGGCGCATTGGTTGTTGGCTTAATTGCTGGCGCTCTTTTTGTGTACATGTTTACCTTGGTGCAAAACCGTTGGAAGATTGACGATGTGTTGGGTGTATGGCCACTGCATGGTCTCTGCGGTTTATGGGGTGGATTGGCTGCTGGCATCTTTGGGGCAAAAGCGCTAGGCGGTATTGGTGGAGTCACTTTCTTGGGCCAGCTGATTGGCAGTGGCTTAGGAGTGGCGATTGCCTTAATTAGTGGTTTTGTGGTCTACGGATTGCTCAAGGCAGTTTTAGGCATCCGGATGTCACAAGAGGAAGAGTTTGAAGGTGCGGATTTGAGTATTCACCGGATTTCTTCCACGCCTGATCGTGAGCCTAATTGGTAGGCTTCCTTAAATATAGCCATTACCTATAATGAGTCATGGCTATATTTGAACTAGATGGAAACGCTCCCCACTTAGCTGAGGGAGCCTGGGTCGCCGAGAGCGCAGAGGTGATCGGTCGCGTTGAGCTTCATTCAAACGCGAGCGTGTGGCCCAAGGTGGTTATCCGTGGCGATAACGATCTCATTCAAATTGGCGAGGGCAGCAATGTGCAAGATGCTTCTATTTTGCATACTGACTCTGGCTACCCCCTCATCATTGGTAAGCAAGTTACTGTTGGGCATCAAGTAATGCTTCATGGCTGTCAAATTGGCGACGGTAGTTTGATTGGCATCGGTGCCGTTATTTTGAATGGTGCCAAGATTGGTAAGAACTGCTTAGTGGGTGCTGGCGCCTTAGTTACTGAGGGTAAAGAATTTCCTGATGGCTCAATGATTTTGGGTTCACCTGCCAAGGCAGTGAAAACGCTAACACCAGAGCAGATTGCGGGTATAGAAGATATTGCAGGGCGTTATATCAAAAATGCGCAGCGATACCAGAAGACTCTGAAGAAAATTGCTTGATCTAAAAAAGCACATTTAAATTGTTCTACGTTTTCAATGTTGTCTTTCCAGTATTTGCGCTGATTCTCATAGGCTACATTTGCGGCAGAACTGGTAAGTTAGGAGAAAGCGCATCGATTGAATTAAATCGCTTTGTCGTTTGGCTTGCCTTACCTGCGCAACTATTTAATTTCGCATCAAACAGTAGTTGGCAAACACTTTGGCAGCCGGGCTTTATTACCGCTTTCTTTCTGAGTTGCTTGCTAGTATTTATGTTGGTGTTGCTAGTCAGCTGGGTTCGTAAGCGAGATTTAGCGGCCGCTAGTTTTTCAGGTTTGAGTGCGTCTTACTCCAACACGGGGTACATGGGCATTCCGCTCTGTGTTTTGGCACTTGGTCAAGATGGTTTGGCGCCAGCAATTATTGCGACCTTCATTGTTTTTGTGATGTTTGCTGTAGCAACAGTTCTCATTGAGGTCGGCATACAGTCCCATAAAAAATCCCATGAAATTGTTTGGAGTGTATTGAAGTCTCTGTGCACTAATCCATTATTAATTGCACCGGTTGCCGGTTTGGTGTGGTCATCTACAGACTTGATTTTGTACGACCCATTAGCGCAAGTGATTTCTTTCTTGGCTGCGGCAGCCACGCCTTGCGCACTAGTCTCTATTGGCCTGTTTTTGATGCAAAAAGAAAAGTCGGCCCCTCAACAGGCATGGGGTATCAGTGTTGCCAAGCTGATTATTCAGCCCCTAGTTGCCTGGTTAATCGCTGGCCCAATCTTAGATTTGCCTACCTTATGGGTGAATGCCGTTGTGATTCTGGCTGCCCTTCCTACGGGTACAGGCCCATTTATGTTGGCTCAGTATTACAACGCAGACGGCAGAATTATTTCTCGAGTGGTGCTTTTAACTACAGTAGGATCTTTACTAACACTGTCTTTATTCTTGTGGTGGAGTAAGGGGGTTTGATCCCTCAGCATCCATTTGATTTTCCCAAGAGGCGTCAATAAATGCTGGTACCGTCATACACTGATGAAAGATCCTCATCAGCGCTGGATAGGCTTTCATATCCATCTTTGCACTAAGTGCATTAAAGATTTGCGGCACTAAGCAGATGTCAATCAAACCAGGGTGATCACCAAAAGCAAAGCGACCCACCCTCGGATCTGTACTTAATTGTTTTTCCAGGCTGGTTAAGCCTAAAGAGATCCAGTGTTGATTCCAGCCATCTTTTGCCTCCATGCTTAAGCCTAATTGCCTAATCAAGTAGCGCAAAACCCTTACGTTACCTAGGGGGTGTATATCGATCGCAATGTCCATGGCGACTGCACGCACCCATGCTCGATCGATTGCGGTTTTCGGTAGCAGGGCTGGAGCTGCTTGAATCTCCTCGAGATATTCGATGATGGCAAGGGACTGATGAATCGTATGAGTACCATCGGTGTAAAGGGGGACTAAACGATTGGGATTCTTGCTTGTATATTCTGGCGTGCGTTGTCCACCGCCATCTTTGAGAAGGTGTACTGGAATCACTTCATAATCCATACCTTTTAAGTTCAGGGCAATACGCACCCGAAAAGCTGCCGAGCTACGCCAAAAGCTATAAAGCTGAGTTTTCATGAAGAACTCCTTAAGAACATGACCCTCAGTATATGCAGGGCTTCATTGATTGTGTTGTCTCGGTGATTTAGACTAAGCGTTATGGATCAAATTAATTTCTGGATTGGTATCATTGCCACGATTGCTTTTGCGGTAACGGGTGTTCTAGCTATTGCAGATCGAGGTGTGGATCTTTTTGGCGTCATGGTATTGGGTGTGATTACCGCCATTGGCGGCGGAACACTGAGGGACATCATTTTGGATGTGCCTGCTTTTTGGTCGATTGCTCAGATTTATATTTGGGTGGCATTGGGCGCATGCATAGTTACTTTTGTAGCCGAATCTTTTTTTACGCAACCTCAGATTTACCGCTGGATGCTGTATATCGACGGTCTTGGCGCTGCTTTATTTGGCATTCAGGGGGCGGATAAAGCTTGGAACTTGGGTTTTGGGTTGCCAGTTGCGCCCGTGATTCTGGGTGTTGTTACTGCGATTGGTGGTGGCTTATTACGTGACATCTTGGCCGGCAGAAAGACTTTATTGATGTCACATGAACTGTATGCAATCCCTGTTACCTTGGGTTGCTGTATTTACATCTTGATTCTGAATTTCTTCCCCGAGTTCACGCTTGAGGGCTCAGTGATTTGTATGCTCGCTATTTTTGGACTACGCGCAGCTGCCATTTACTGGGATCTGCGCGTACCCAAATTATTTATTACTAAAACGCGCTAACAGCGCCATCGCTGCGGGGATCCCAGCCGCCATGGAGCGTGCCGGATGGATCTCGAATAATGCAGCCCGCATGGCCAACAGTTTCATCAAAGGCATCGAGCATTTCAATCTCGTGTCCTAGTGCGTGTAGCTCTTTAGCAACCCATGGACTAAAGCGCGACTCTAATTTAAGGCTGTCGCTGGTTTGACCCCAGGTCCTGCCCAGCAACCAACGTGGGCGGCTAATCGCATCTTGCGGATCTAGTCCATATGTCGCTGTGCGGGTAAAGACGGCGCACTGCGTTTGGGGTTGGCCATCGCCACCCATCGTGCCGTACACCATGGACCTGCCATCCTTAAACAAAGCCATAGCTGGGTTTAATGTGTGGAACGGTTTGCGATAGGGTTCAAGGTGATTCAGTGTTTTTGGATCCAGCGAGAAGCTGCAGCCGCGGTTCTGCCAGTTCACGCCAGATTTGGGTAGCACGATGCCGGCACCAAACTCGTGATAAATACTTTGAATAAAGGAAACGCAATTTCCGTCTCCATCAATCACGCCCATCCAAATGGTATCTGCAGGCCCTTTACCTTGACCCCAAGGCAAAGCTTTTTCGGGGTCAATATTTTTCGTCAGCTTCTTGAGGAAGGCGGGGGATAAGAAAGACTGCGCATTTTTTGTCATGTATGCAGGATCAGTAACAAATTGATCGCGTACCTTGAAAGCTTGTTTAGTAGCTTCAACACAGTGATGCACATACTCGGCGCTATCGACTTTAAAGCGCTTGAGATTGAGTTGATCCAATATACCGATGATCATCAAAGACACGACACCTTGGGTTGGTGGTGTCATGTTGTAGACATTACCCATGCTGTGTTTGAGTTCAAGTGGGTCAATGAGTTTGGCTTGATGGCGATGAAGATCCGACAACCTGAGAGGGCTGCCGATATCTGTGAGCTCCTTGGCAAGTAATTCAGCTAAATCACCACGGTAGTAATCTTCTGTGCCTTTACGAGAGATTTGACGCAAGGTTTTCGCAAGACGCTCTTGCTTGAAGATGCTGCCGACTTCAGGGGCTTTGCCATCAACTAGGAATGTCTCTGCAAATCCAGGAATCGGACTTAACTCCACTCGCTTTTTTTCAGTCAAGCTTGATTGGCTAAAGGTTACCGGGACTCCAGCTTCAGCATAGTGAATGGCATCTGCTAGTAGGCGGGAGAGGGGAAGCTTGCCACGGAGGCCCTGTTGTGAAAGCTTTTGCGCAGCACCCCAGCCGGAAATGGTGCCAGCAACCGTATTGGCTGCAATGGCACCCCGAAAAGGAATGGCTTTGGTGATTCCGCGCTCCGCGTACCACTGCTTGGTCGCTAAACCAGCCGCTGCACCGCAAGCATCAATTCCGCCCATGGCTTTACCGGGGGAGTGCACAACCCAGAAAGAGTCACCGCCAATAGAGTTCATGTGGGGGTAGACAACTGCGATCGTTGCGGCTGCAGCGATCATTGCCTCAAGTGCATTGCCGCCTTCGCGAAGAACTGCTAAGGCAGACTCAGACGCTAGCGAGTGTGGCGCTACCGCCATTCCTCGAATACCCCATTTTTGTTGCATGGCTATTAGTCCCTATTTTGGTTTTTACTAAGTACAACAAATTTTAGTAATTCATTTTTTCACGCTTTTGAATTTAATTGTTTTCTTGCCCCAAAAGAATGCGTGTGCACCAGATAGGTGATTTTATGCCCATAAGTCAGTATTTCTACTAACGAGTGAGTCTAAGTTTGAATAAATTGGTATCGAGGAGCGAGGCTGCATGTGCTTCCTAAATGAGATCAATTAAAGGAGAGCTTAATGACTACAAATCGTCGGAAATTTTTGAGTACGGGTATTGGAGCTGGTGTTGCAGGACTTGCTTTAGGAGCCCCAGCAATTGTTCAAGCCCAGTCATCACAAACATTTAACTGGAAGATGACCAGCGCCTATCCCAAGGGATCGCCTTTTTACATGGACGGACCGGGAAGTGCAACTGATTTAGCGAAGCGTATTGGCGAAATGTCCAACGGCCGTCTCAAGATTCAAGTGTTTGGGGCTGGTGAACTCATCCCAGCATTTGAAGGTTTTGATGCGGTCCGTTCTGGCACAGTTGAGATGAACCATGCGAATAGTTATTTTTGGACTGGCAAAACTTTTGCCGCTCAGTATTTCACTGCAGTGCCCTTTGGCCTTAATTACCAAGGTATGAATGGATGGTTTTACGATGGTGGCGGAATTGATTTATGGAATGAGGTTTATGCCCCGTTTGGTATGGTGGCGATGCCTTGCGGCAATACTGGCGTGCAAATGACTGGTTGGTTTAAAAAGAAAATTAATAGTGTTGCGGACCTCAAGGGTTTGAAGATGCGCATCCCTGGACTTGCTGGTAAGGTCTACGCGAAATTGGGTGTCGATGTCAAAGTATTGCCAGGTGGTGAGATTTTCCCGGCACTTGAGCGCGGCGTCATCGATGCGGCTGAATTCGTTGGCCCATATCAAGATCGTCGACTTGGGTTGCAAAAAGCGGCTAAGTTTTACTACACCACTGGTTGGCATGAGCCTGCAACTGCCTCAGAGCTACTAATCAATAAAGCAGCATGGGAGAAGTTGCCTAAGGACCTTCAGGCAGTTGTCCAAAATGCAGCTGCGGCCTGCAATGTTATTAGTGAGGCCTGGTGTCAGCGAGCTAATGCAGAGGCGATGCAAGATCTAGTGAAAAATCAAGGCGTCACTGCCTTACCTTTGCCTGATTCAGTAATTGCTGCAATGCGTGCTGAAACAACCAAGATCTTGGATGAATCTAGTGCAGCCGATCCAATGGTGAAAAAAGTGCACGATTCTTATTTTGCGTTTAAGAAAAAGTATGACGCTTGGGCGGTTTATAGCGAAGCGGCTTATCACAGCAAAGTGCGTGGATAAATAGGGGACGGTCGTGTTAAATCAGTTTTCAAAAACAGCAGCACAAATTGAAGGCTTGATAGACCAGGTTGGCAAGGTTGCCTCATGGGCAACCTTGGCCATCGTTGGCCTCATCTCCGTCAATGTATTTTTAAGATATACCTTTAGCTTTGGATCGGTATGGGCTCAAGAATTAGAGTGGCATTTATTGGCCGTAATGATTCTATTAGGGATGAGTTTTGCTCTGCAACGTGGAGATAACGTCAGAGTCGATGTTTTTTATGCGCAGTTTTCCCCGCAGAAAAAAATGATTGTGGATTTTATTTCAGCACTCCTTACGATCATTGTCTCTCTGATTTTTATCAAGCTATCCATCAGTTATGTTGGGCAATCGCTTTCAATTGGGGAGGGATCACCTGATCCCGGCGGAATTCCGGCACGATGGGCTATTAAATCTCTAATACCAATTGGGTTTTGTTTTGTCGCGCTCCAAGGCACTGCTGAGTTGCTGAGATTGATATTGGCCCACAAAAACTTAAAGGCGAACAATCATGTTTGAACCGCAAGTAATGGCTGTTCTGATGCTGATTGGTTTTTTTGCCATGCTGATGGCTGGAATCCCTGTCGCCATCACTCTCGCCACAGTCGGATTTGTATTTGGGTATCTGGGTTTTGGAAGTTCTCTATTTAGCTTGCTGCCAGCGCGAATTTTTGGAATTGTTGGTGGGTATCAATGGTTAGCAATTCCCTTGTTTATCTTCATGGGAATTGCGCTCGAGAAGTCTCGTTTGGCAGATGATCTATTGGATGTGATGGGGCATATCGCTGGCGGTCTTAAAGGCGGTATGGCTATTGGCATCATTCTCTTTGGCGCATTGATGGGTGCCACGACCGGCATTGTTGGAGCAACGGTCATCACTTTGGGCCTGTTGACTCTGCCAACCCTAATTCGTCGCGGATACGATAAGAGTATTGCTTGTGGGGCTATTTGCGCTTCAGGCACACTTGGTCAAATTATTCCACCCAGCTTAATTTTGATTTTGCTGTCAGACATCATGCAGCTTTCAGTGGGAACTTTATTTGCGGCCGCGGTCATTCCTGGTCTACTGCTCACTACGGTTTACATCATTTATATTTTGATATTGGGCTGGGTTAAGCCGGATCTAATGCCGCCGATACCTCTGGAAGAGCGTAGCAAAGTTTCTGGAAAAGAATTATGGAAGCGATTTTGGAAGGTAGTGGTCCCTCCGATCATGTTGGTAGTTGCGGTATTGGGTTCTATCGTCGGAGGTATTGCTGCGCCAACTGAAGCAGCAGGCATGGGCGCAGTCGGCTCAGTCCTAGTAACGATTTTTTCTGGTCGCTTTTCCTGGGCTAAGCTCAAAGAAGTTGCTATTGATACAACTAAGATCAGCGCGCTAATGATGTTTATTCTGATTTGCGCTCAAGTCTTTGCGCTGTCATTCCGTGGTTTGCATGGTGAAGATTTGATCACTGGGATGTTTGAGTACTTGCCGGGTGGATTAAATAGCGACATTTGGTTCATGCTATTTTTGATCTTCATTCTTGGCTTCTTCATCGAGTGGATTGAAATCAGTTACATAGCTGTTCCTTTATTTCTACCGGTTTTACTCTCGCAGGGTGCCGATCCAGTGTGGATTGCTATGATGATTACTGTTTGTTTGCAGTCATCATTCTTAACGCCACCATTTGGTTGGGCGCTCTTCTATCTGAAGGGGGTGGCCCCTCCTGAAGTTGGGATTAAGGATATCTATAAGGGTGTAGTTCCGTTCATCGTGATGCAAGGCGTTGCTTTGTTCCTAGTATTTTATTTCCCGTCTTTATCCTTGTGGCTGCCTAAGGCAATTGGGTGGTAAGTACTCTGTAGGGATGACTTATTTGGGGGAAAACGTGGTTTTCCCCCATTCTTTAAGTGAAAACCCCGATCTAATTTGATGGGGAATTACCCTAACTAGTGGATTTCTTTGATTTTTTTCAAAGCATAATCGACCCGTTGTTTTTTATTTAATAAAAATAGTTAGGAGCTACTGATGTCAACATCAACTAAAGCAGCCCCAATGACCGCTGAAGAACGCAAAGTTATTTTTGCCTCCTCTTTAGGTACGGTTTTTGAGTGGTACGACTTTTATCTTTACGGTTCATTGGCCGCCGTTATCGCCAAGCAGTTCTTCTCAGGCTTAGATGCAGGCTCTGCCTTCATTTTTGCTTTGCTGGCGTTTGCTGCCGGTTTTATCGTTCGCCCATTCGGCGCTCTGGTATTCGGTCGCTTAGGCGATTTGATTGGTCGTAAGTACACCTTCTTGGTGACGATCCTTATCATGGGTGGTGCTACGTTTGTCGTTGGTATTCTGCCTAACTACGCCACTATCGGTGTTGCTGCTCCAGTTATCTTGATCGCATTGCGTATGCTTCAAGGTTTAGCTTTGGGTGGTGAGTACGGTGGTGCTGCAACTTACGTTGCTGAGCACGCTCCTCACGGACGTCGTGGTGCATACACAGCTTGGATTCAGACAACAGCTACTCTTGGCTTGTTCTTGTCTTTGTTAGTGATTTTGTTCACACGTGAACTCACTGGTCCAAACTTCGATGTTTGGGGCTGGCGTGTTCCATTCATCGTTTCTATCGCTTTGTTGGCTGTTTCCGTTTACATCCGTTTATCGATGAACGAATCCCCAGCTTTCAAGAAGATGAAAGATGAAGGCAAATTGTCTAAAGCTCCTTTGACAGAGTCATTCGGTCAATGGAAGAACTTGAAGATTGTTATCTTGGCATTGTTTGGTCTGGTTGCAGGTCAAGCGGTGGTTTGGTATACAGGTCAGTTCTACGCTTTGTTCTATCTCACACAAGTGTTGAAGGTAGATGCTAAAACTGCGAACTTGTTGATTGCTGCTTCATTGGTAATCGGCACACCATTCTTCGTTGTGTTCGGTAGCTTGTCAGACAAGATTGGCCGTAAGGTCATCATCATGGGTGGCTTGTTATTGGCTGTTATTACCTACATTCCAAATACACCAGTTTCCGTATTTAATGCCATGACTCACTTTGCTAACCCAGCGTTAGAAAAAGCGATGGCATCAGCACCAGCAACAATTACTGCTGATGTAAATGAATGTACATTCCAGTTCAACCCAACAGGTACAGCTAAGTTCACCAGTTCTTGCGATATCGCAAAACAAGTGATGGCTTCTAACTCTGCTAGCTATAGTACTATTGCTGGCCCAGCTGGAAGCACCGCTGTTGTGAAGATTGGCGATACAGAAATCACTGGTTACTCTGCAAAAGACCCAGATGCAAAAGCGAAAGATGCTGAGTTCAAGAAAGCAATCGGAGAGGCATTGAAAACTGCTGGCTATCCAACAAAAGCAGATCCAGCTGCAATCAACTACGTAGCTATATTGCTCTTGTTGGTGTACTTGGTGATATTGGTAACCATGGTTTATGGCCCAATCGCAGCGATGTTAGTTGAGATGTTCCCAACTCGCATTCGTTACACATCTATGTCCTTGCCATACCACATTGGTAACGGTTGGTTCGGTGGCTTGTTGCCAACGATTTCCTTCGCCTTGGTAGCGCAAAACGGTAACATTTACTATGGTCTCTGGTACCCAATCATCATCGCTGCGATGACATTGGTAATCGGTACACTGTTTATTAAAGAAACTAAAGACGTAGATATCTACGCAAAAGACTAAGTACTTTAGTCTGTATCAAATCAAAACCCGACCACTTTGTGGTCGGGTTTTTTTATTGCTGAAGTTAATGCAGCAGTTGATTTCTAAGTTAATCCCAAAGATTTTTTTGATTGCCCCGATTAAAGAGGGCTAGATTCTGATCGGCAATAGATGTCAGTCTTTGACCTGGCAGCACTGTGATCTCAGTACCCGCTGCGAGAGCGCCAGTTTGATTCACCCGTAGATACCACCCACTAAAGCCAGATTGCAGCATGGCTTTGCTCGCACCTTTGTAGCCCATTTTGGCATTGAACTTAAAGCAGGGTTCACGTAGTTTGACTACGGTAAATTGAAGTTCACCCATCTGCATTTGGTCTCCAACAAATACCTCAGTCTCAAGCAAACCTTCGATAGTGAAGTTTTCACCGAAAGTGCCCAGAGGGAGATCAATTGATTTTTTGGTCTCACGAGAAAGTAATTCGTTCCAGAAAGCGTAGTGCTCAACTGGGTATACATAAATCGCTTTTTCTACTCCGCCGTGTACCGATAGATCTGCCTGCTCATCACCGGCTACACCAAGTCGAGTGATTTCAACGGGAGCGGGGGAAGCGAGATTGCTGATGGATTGTTTTTGGATGGCTGAGGCTACTCTTGAATAGTTTGGGTGATGAGACCCAAAGAGTGGCATTACTTTGCCAGAAGAAATAGAGAGAAGTCGCATGAGTGCAGATGACTGATAAGATGAAATGATCAAACTAAGAAAGTAAATAATGCATCTTTATAGATTATTGGTGGTAGCAATTTTTTGCGTGTTGACCAGTCAAACCGTATTTGCCAAGTGGGATGAAGAGCGTGACGTCACTACCAATGGCAAAGATGAGTTGGTTTATTACTCCAAGACCAGCGAGCAGGGGCAAAAGTTGGTTTTAGATAAGTATGTCAAACGCCTGATTTTTATTCAGCCCGATCGCCTTTATAGGCGCACCATTCGCCTCATCAAGGTCGATGGACAGCCTATCGAGGTGATGAGCGATCCTTTTTCCCGCTTTCCTGAGCAGACGGCTATCATTTTTGAAAATAAGGATGAGGTCCTGAAAAAGCTCTTTCTAGCCAAGAAAATTGAGGTTTTTGTACGCTATAACCGTGATGAGGCGGTGAGCGTCTTTCAGATTAAGTAGCCTAAGTTCTTTGGTTTAGACATAAGGCGTCTGATCATTTACAATTACGAGTTCGGCGAATTAGCTCAGCTGGTTAGAGCGACGGAATCATAATCCGCAGGTCCGGGGTTCAAATCCCTGATTCGCCACCAAACAATGTTTTTTGAACTACTAAGATCTACCAAAAACCCCTGATACTGTATAGGTCTCAGGGGTTTTTTGTTAGTAGTGGGCAATGTCGGGAAATGTGTGTATATTCATAAAACTGTGTGTAAAAGAGTGTGTAAAAACCCGCAAACCACCCTTTTTGAGAAATTTACACACAGGTAGCCCTAAAACGACCGCAGGGCGCGGGTAATCACTCTAGGAGTGCTTTACCTATGAAACTGACTGACGCCAAGCTAAAGGCTCTTAAACCTTCCGAGAAGGCATCAACCCTTACAGACGGGGGTGGGCTAACTTTGTATTGCCTGCCAAACGGGACAAAGACATGGCGTTACCGCTATCGCTATCACGGCAAACCCCAAACTATGACTTTTGGGCAATATCCAAATGTGGGTCTCAAAGATGCTCGCGCTAAGCATGCTGAAGCTATCGCAGTGCTTGCGACTGGGAGTAATCCTATGGGCGAGCGCAAAAAGGACAAGCTGCTTAAATCTTTGGCAGTTGCCAACAGCTTCCAAGCATTGGCTGAAAGGTGGTTTGAGAATTGGGGTCACGGTAAGGATGAAAAGACAATTTCAGCAGCTCGTGGGCGATTAGATAATTACATCATTCCCCAGTTGGGGTTGCGCCCAATCCTTGAGCTTAAAACCCAAGATTTTGTTGCTATGGCTACGAAAATTGAGTCAAGCGGTAAAGAGAAGGATAAAAGCGGTAATTTGATACCCATTACGCATACTGCCGAAAGGTGTTTGCGTTACTGCGGGCAAATGTTTGATTTTGCGATTGCTCATGGCATGGCTGAACATAATCCAGCTAGGAGCATTAAGCCTTCAAAATTTCTTAAAACCAAGAAGCTCACAAACCACGCTCGAGTTGAAGCGGCTGAGCTACCCGCATTACTCAAGGCAATTGATGGGTATGACAGTAAGCCGACGCGCTTTGCTACTCAATTAATGTCCCTAGTATTTGTTCGCACCAGTGAGCTTATTGGGGCTAAATGGGGTGAGATTGATTTTGACAATAAGCTATGGCGAATCCCCGCAGAGCGAATGAAGAAAAAAGACCCGCACATCATCCCCATGTCGGATCAAGTGGTGGCAATTCTTAAGGAGCTGAAAAAAATCTCGGGTAATCGTGAACACATATTTCCATCCACCGTTCGCCCCAATGACGATCACATGAGCAATGCCACGATTCTTAGGGCATTAGATAGGCTGGGTTATAAAAATAAAATGACTGGGCATGGCTTTAGGGGGGTTGCTTCAACGATCCTGCATGAGTTGGGCTACAACCATATTCACATAGAGACCCAGCTAGCCCATTTGACTGGCAATGGGATTTCTCGAAGATACGATTCTTCTGAGTACATTCCCGAGAGAACTCGAATGATGCAGGACTGGGCAAATTACTTGGATGCAATTAGAAAAGATGGCAAGGTGGTTGGATTTAAGAAGGCTGCAGCCTAATGGATAAGGTTAAATTTCCTGATTGGACGCCGCCCGACCTGATTTCTTTGTACCAACAAGTAAAGGAAGATGATGGTGACGAAGATTTTCTCGATTGCATTTATCGCCTTGGGACTGACGAGTCCATGCAAAAAATTTGGGCTTGGCTGCTTGAGAATCAAAAAAACGATATTGCCCGTGATGAAGGCGAGTTGGCGAAAGACCCGCTAGTGGTCTCTATTTGCGCTGGAGTTGGATGGGGAATTAGCTTGGCAAAGAATGCTGAGATTGAGAACCCAATTCCGCTGAACGAGTCCAATAAGAAGTTGGCAGCAATTATGAAGAAAACCCAGTCCCTGATTGATGATATTGAAGGCAATCACCAAGCGGATAAAACAAGCAAAGGCTTGATTGGAAGACTGATAGAGCGAAGGCTCAAGCTTCGATTGGATCAGCTTGGATTCAATGGCAGTCTCTTTTCGGTCATCGGATGGAAAAAGAAGCTTGCCGACTCCTTTGAAGATCGTCAGCGATCATTGGCGGATAAAAAATTACTAACGCTGAGTGTCGAAGATAGAGCGGTATTTCTTGCTCAAAATGGAATTAACTTGGAGCTGGTAGATGCCCTAAAGTTTCTTTGCTTGGAGTTAAACAACAAGATTAAGCGGGCTGGGAAGATGTCTAAGTCAGCTCGTGTTTATATGTTGCCATACCTGAATCGAGTATTTGAGATTCATTTTGATAAAGTACCAAAAGAGAAGTTTTGTGAGTTGGTATCAGTGGTTGAGTACGACAAAGACAAGGGTTTTAATCCATTGAGTTGGGCTGATATTCAGCCGTATTTATCAAAGAAATAAGGCTTAGTTTTTGACAAGAAAGAAACCGCTAAATTTGGCGGTTTTCTTCTTTGTAGTTCATCAAGCAATTCCGTAAAGTTCGATCAACGCCTGCAGTTATGGGGCATTCAAAGTTAATCGAAGGGAATAGTATGAAACAAGCTAACGAAGTACGGTTGCCAATAGATGGCATGAGCCGCTGGTCTCAAATCAAACCATTCTCACCATTTAGCCGTGAGACCTTCCGAAAGATGGTTTTGGCTGGTCAAGCGCCACAGCCGATCCGCATGGGTATTCGTTGCACCTTTTGGAAAAACTCCGAGTTACATGAGTTCTTTCAAAACCCACTTGCTTATCGGGTGAAGTAATGACTGTTGAGACATTGCTTTCTCACTTAGATAAGGTGAAGCGAACTGGTAATGGTCGTTGGGTGGCATGTTGTCCTGCCCATGAAGACCGAAGCCCATCTCTATCAATCAAAGAGTGTGACGACGGTACGGTGCTTATCCATTGCTTTGGCGGGTGCGATGCCAATTCGGTGCTGAATGCGGTAGGGATGAGTTTTGAAGATCTATACCCCACCAAAGAAGGTTTTGAGCGCAAATCAGAAAGACGCCCTTTTCCAGCAGCAGATGTCCTTAAGGCAATTAGTTTTGAAGTCTTAGTTGTTGCCAATTCAGCGATAAAGATACGCAATGGAGAAGGATTAACTCAGGCGGATGACGATAGGTTAATTCTTGCTGTAGATCGCATTCAAAGCGGTATTAATGCGGCGGGGCTAGCTAATGAGCGACGTTAAAAAAGGTCAAGACTGGCTAGATGCACACACAAATAAAGTCGATCCCTACAAAAGGCTGATGGAAATGAAGGTCACGGAAGAGATTATGGAAAAGATCAATGATGCGAAATTTGCTTGGCTAGATTTAATCGTTGAAGGGCATATGTCTGTTATTTGTGCAAAAGCGAATGGTGGAAAAACAACTTTGATGGTTCATGCGGCAGGCGAAATGGCTGCGGCTGGGTACAAGGTCATTTATATCAATGCGGATGCTTCGGCATCAGATATTAAGCACTATGCCCACCATGCCAAAGAGTTTCGGTATGAACTTATTAATCCTGACTTGACTGGCGGCACGCCTGAGCAAATAGTAGAAATTTTTAAAGATTGGACTAGATCGGATAGTGATTTTTCATCTACGGTACTTATTCTCGATACGCTAAAGAAATTCACAGACATGATGAGTAAAAATCATGGGAAAGGCTTTTATTCAATATTGAGATCACTTACAGCCAAAGGAATGACGGTTATCTGTTTGGCGCATACAAATAAGTATGACGGTCAGGATGGAAAGCCAGTTTTCGAAGGCGTGGGAGATCTGCGAAACGATTTTGATGAATTGGTCTACCTAGTACCAGTCAAAAACGATGACGGAACAATTACTATTTCAACACTCATAGATAAGAGCAGGGCAGCTCTTAAGGATCAGAGCTTTTTGATTAGCAAAGACCGAGAAGTTTCTTTACTACCAAATCACGTCGACACCTTATCGCTTGCTCAATACCAAAAGAGCTTGGTAGAAGATGCGGATGTAATCGGGTTTATTTTGGAAAAGATTAAGCCTATTTCTCGATCGGTTACCGAGTTGCATGCAATATCCCAAGAAGAAAGTACTGGCTATAGCCGTAAGCGTCTAGAAGGAGTTCTTAAAAGATACTGCTCGGGAAATTGTCATGATCCAAAGTGGTTGGCAATGGCTGCACCCACTTACGGTATTAAGTACGGAAATATCAACCCCGACTATGCCGCAAAGCTAAAAAGCGAGTGGGGGCTAAAAGTATGAAAGTTATCAAAGTTCGAAACCAGCTATTTGCATATTTTGATAGTCGGCTGCCCCCAAAGCCAATAGATACTTGAAGTTTGAGAACTTTCACAACATTTACTACTT